>DATMSK010000218.1:0-13703 GCA_035565395.1 Methylophilus sp.
GTACTATCGTTTTTGACCGCAGGCATATCAACCAAATCCTATGGAATTTATGCAAAAATGGATGGCGGCATAGTCAGCAGCATGCACAAAGCCTGCAACTTAAAATCGCCGGGGATAAAAGTGGCCAATTTATCCACATCACCATCAAGGATGATGGGAGCGGCATAGACCCCAATATCCAGCCGCACTTATTCGAGCCGTTCATGACAACGGAAAAAACTGGCACGGGTTTGGGGTTGTTTATTGCACGAGAGCTTGCAGAAGCCAATGGTGCAAAATTAAACTACACCAGCAGCTCAAATGGCACTCAATTTTCACTGACAGTTAAAAAGGCAAGCGTTTAAATGGCAAATTCCTATCGTTGTCTGGTGGTCGATGACGAGACCGATATTCGAGAACTGGTGGTATTGACACTGGAACGTATGGGCATACAGGCGGAAAGTGCCAGCTCGGTCACCGATGCCAAGCACATGTTGCACTCATTTAGTTACGACCTGTGCCTCACGGACATGCGCCTGCCAGATGGGCTGGGACTGGAACTGGTACAGCACATTAATGCACAATTTCCTGGATTACCGGTCGCCGTCATTACCGCCTACGGCAGTGCCGAGAATGCAGTGTCCGCTCTCAAAGCTGGCGCTTATGACTACATCACCAAGCCGATCTCACTCAAACAATTACGTCCCTTAGTAGAGTCCGCACTCAAGCTGTCGTCACAAAAAGAATCACACGGGGCTAATACGGTAGACCTGATTGGTGCCTCCCCAGTCATGAGCTATGTACGCACCATGATAGCCAAACTGGCACGCAGCCAGGCCCCCGTTTATATTAGCGGCGAATCTGGCAGTGGTAAGGAGTTGGCTGCCAGGCTCATTCACCTCAACAGCTCGCGCAAAGACCAGTCGTTTATTGCCGTCAACTGTGGTGCCATCCCGGAAAACCTGATGGAAAGTGAGTTCTTCGGCTATAAAAAAGGCGCATTTACGGGCGCGATTCAAGATACCCAAGGCTTGTTCCAGGCAGCCAACGGTGGCACCCTGTTCCTTGATGAAGTAGCTGATCTTCCACTGGCAATGCAGGTGAAGCTGCTGCGTGCAATTCAGGAGAAAAAAGTGCGCGTAGTCGGCAGCACCAGTGAGGAAGCCGTAGATGTGCGCATCATTTCTGCCACCCACAAAAACCTCAATGCCATGATGGAAAAAGGCGAGTTCAGGCAAGACTTGTACTACCGCCTCAATGTGATCCAGCTTAAAATGCCATCATTGCGCGAGCGGCCGGAGGACATTCCCGAACTGACCGAGCGCTTGCTGGGCAAACTCTGCCAGTCACAGGGCATCGGCATCCCCAGCATTTCCGATGAAGCCAAGGTCTACATCCAGCAACTACCTTTCCATGGCAATGTACGTGAACTGGAAAATATGCTGGAGCGTGCATTAGCCCTCTGTGACGGCCTTAGCATCACGGTTGAAGATTTGTCTTTAGATGAAATACCCGTGAACCTGAATGACAAACCCGTATTACCATGGAACGCCCCTGTCACTGAGCCATCGGTCATGTCCAGCACCATTCCAGTACCTGCCTTTGATGACAATCGGCCTGTGCCAAGCCCAGCCAATCCATCTGCCGGCAGTACCATGCTACCAATGGACATCAGCCTATCCGATTATCTGGAAGACATTGAGAAACGCACCATCTTGCAGGCCCTTGAAAAAACAAACAACAACAAGACAGCCGCCGCCAAACTATTAGGGATTAGCTTCCGTACTTTACGCTATCGATTATCCAAACTGGGACTCTCCAAAGAACAGGATCCAGATCTTGAGGAAGCCGAAGGCGACGAAGAATAAAAAAGGGCGACTGTATGGTCACCCTTTTCACTATTGAGCTTAACTTGGCAGCTTAGCCAAGCACAATGGCCAGATAGGCCAGGTAGAATGCACCATTGACCAGCAAATGCCAGACCAGCAGGCCACCTTTGGCGATACGGTGGCGTACCCAGATCGCCGCCAGCAAGGTGATCAATATGCCCCAAGCCACTTCCTGCCTGGGCGACCAGTCCGTCAGCATAATACCGATGGCTGGCAGCAAGGTGCCCTGGAATACCATGGCACCGGTAATATTACCAAATGCCAGAGTATCCTTGCCTTTACGTATCCACAAAATGCTGTTTACCTTTTCAGGCAACTCGGTAGCGATGGGGATAATTAGCAAAGACAGCAGCAAAGCAGAAACACCTAAAATAGCTGCGGCGGTTTCCACCTCGTTAATAAAGCCTTTGGCCCCTGCAATCAGCAACCCAAGACCAATCAGCAACTGCAGAATAATGGTGATCATGTTGGTTGGCAATCCCAGTCTGGACAACATCATGACATCCTCAGCCTCGGTTGCATGTCCTTCCTCTACCAGCCCTTTGGAAGCTTTAATTGTCATCAACACATACACAAAATAGATCAGGATCATGAGGATACTGATACCGTAGCGGACCAGTGCCTCGGTATGCGGGATAAACATGGCGATGGTGGCAAACACAAAGGCCAGGATAAAGAAGTTGAGGTCACGGATGAGGCCGGTACGTTCAGGGCGGATATGCCCTTTTGATCCACGGCGCTTCAATACGGAGAGCGCCATTAAACTGATAGACAAGGTGGCCAGCATCAACGGTGCACCCAAAATGGCACCCACACCAATATCATGCCCGGCATGACTATCACCAGTCGAGGAGGTGTAGGAAAAAATAGCCAGCAACGGCACCAGGGTTTCTGGCAGAGCCGTACCCACGGCCGCAAAAATAGAGCCGGTCACCCCCTCGGAAATGCCCAGCCGTTCACCCAAATGCTCAAGCGCATTGGTGAATACTTCAGCCGCCACCAAAATCAG
Organism: Methylophilus sp.; assembly: GCA_035565395.1. Classification (GTDB taxonomy): domain Bacteria; phylum Pseudomonadota; class Gammaproteobacteria; order Burkholderiales; family Methylophilaceae; genus Methylophilus. Next base: position 2,878 of record DATMSK010000218.1, read on the forward strand.
TAGCAGCATTAACAATAATTGGAAAAAAACCATGACTGTTCCTGTCTGGCGGCAATCAACCCTGCATGCGCTCACCGCCTGGCGCGCATGTGCATGACAAATGCGTACATGCGGGCGGAATCATAACGCAATTCGCCCAATTTCACCTACAATGTTTGCATGTCACTGACTTCTGTTCCAACGATCGAAATTGATGCTTCTGGCTTGGCCAATACGGCAAAGTGGATACTGTCGCCCAATTGCGATGCACGGCCATTTTCTACCGAAGTGGATATGATCGTGATCCACAATATCAGCCTGCCGCCTCACCAATACGGCGGCCAAGGCATTATGCAGTTATTCACCAACCAGTTGGATCCGCAAGAACATCCTTATTACGCTGAGATTGCACACCTGAAGGTCTCCTCCCATTTTTTGATTCGCCGTACTGGCGAGCTCATACAATTTGTCAGTTGTGAACAACGTGCGTGGCATGCAGGCCAGTCACATTGGCAAGGTCGAGAACGCTGTAATGACTTTTCAGTCGGTATAGAACTTGAAGGCAGTGACATTGAAGTCTTTGAAGATATTCAATATATTACTTTGCAGATGCTCATCACGGCGCTCCAGAAGCGCTACCCCATCAAACACATTGTCGGCCACTCTGACATTGCGCCGGGGCGCAAAACAGACCCCGGCCCATTTTTTGACTGGCAACGCCTATTTGATTAGCGTTTGGCGGTGTTATCCAGGCTCACCACCATGACGCCTGCCAGTACCAATGCCGTCCCAATCGCTTGAATCCAGGAAAGACTCTCTCCAAGAAACAGGTAGGCGAGGACGATGGTCGACACCGGGCCTATCGCGCTAATCAACGACGCTTTACGGCTACCGAGCTGGTGTATCCCCATATTCATCAGTACCGAAGGTAATACGGTAGCGATCAATGCCATCAAAAAAGCCAAGGCATACACCCCATGAGGCAAGCCCATGACTCCGCTGAGCGATTCACTCGCACCGAAATGGCACGCGCTGGCGAATGCCGCCAAGCTCATGGTGAGCGCAGTAAACCGGCTGGCACCTAATTTGGGAATCAATTGGCCACTGACCAGCAGGTAAGCTGCGTACACAACTGCGCTCAGCAATACCAACCATGCGCCATACAAAGTTTCGGTGGATGCCAGACCAGCAAGTTCAACGTCATGCCATACCACCATCACCACACCGGCATAACTGGTGACCATGGCAAACCACTCACGACGGGTAATCTGGTGCTTCAGGAATATGGCACTCATGGCGACCACCAGCGTTGGGTAAAGAAATAAGATGACTCGTTCCAACCCGGCAGAAACATAACGTAGCCCTTCAAAGTTGAGCCACATTGAACCATAACCACCGACGACGGCAAGCAGCACGAGTGTCGTCCAGTCCTTACCTGTCATGGACACAGGCATCCCCTGTCGCATTGCCCACCAGCCCAATCCGGCAAAAAATGGAATGGCAAATGCCATACGTAGCGCAATCAAGGTGGCTGCATCAATATGGTAAACGTAAGCGAGCTTGACCATGATCGCTTTTGACGAAAAGGCGATGGACGACAGCAGCACCAGCATGGCGCCGTAATACGGGTGGGTAGATTCTTTCATAGGAGCCCTGAATCAATGGGGCTCGCCGGGGAATGAATAACAAGATCAACCGCGGAGAGCCCGCGGTTGCAAAAAACTACGACAAGCAGCAACCGCGGCACGATGTGGCGACCAGCCACAATGCCTTTCGGTTCATCATCACAACAGTAGATTGATTGAATTGCTTGTTCATAAGTAATGAAATGTACCACCCGCTTCAAGGAGGGGTCAAGCGACAAGAGACATTCATAAGGTTTTTTGAAATGTGATTAACTGCATATTCTCCACCTGCGGTTGCCACATATCTGGCTGGTGTGGGAAAGGCAGTATCTCCCCGGTCGGCTGGTAACCTAAGCGCTGATAAAATGCGATTAACTCCTCGCGCAAACTAATCACCATCATTTGCGCCCTTTGCGCACCCCATTGCGACATAGCCAGCTTTTCAGCAGCGAGTATCATGGTTTTACCGTAGCCACGGTTTTGCAATAGCGGTGAAACGGCAATCATGCCAAACTGGACGGTATCTTCCTGCGCAGGATGCCGCTCAAGACAAATACTGGCAGCCATCACGCCACCGGCCTCTTCACCAATCAAGATACAGGCATCCTCGCGCGCCATCAGCGCCTGTATCGTACGTTCACTGGTACGCACACCGGTCAGCAGATCAGCTTCAGTGGTCCAACCGGCGCGACTGGTCTCGCCCCTATAAGCCGCATTAACCAATGCGCATAAAACAGGGATATCTGAAACCAGTGCAAGGCGTTGTTCTAGCATAATGGCGATACTTTAACGGCCGAGACGGGTATCTGTCACGTGCTGCACCACCAGGCTGCCTATCATGTCACCTTCTACATTGACAGTAGTACGGACCGTATCCAGCAAACGGTCTATCGGCAATAAAATTGCAATGGCTTCTGCAGGCAAGCCTACACTTTGCAGCACCATCACCATGGTCACCATGCCCGCACTGGGAATCCCCGGCGCCCCCATGGCGGCAATCATCGTCGTGAAACAAATCACCAGTTGCTGGCCTAGCGATAACTCAATTCCAGCCAGTTGTGCGACAAATAACGCTGCGGCGGCTTCATACAAAGCGGTACCATCCATATTGACCGTGGCACCCAGCGGCACAACAAACCCTGCAATTTCCGGTTTGACCTGCATATTTTGCGTGGCACAACGCATGGTCACTGGCATGGTGGCGTTACTTGAGCTGGTAGCAAACGCGGTCAGCAATGACTCTTTTGCCCGCCGCAAAAACCACCAGGGGCGTTTACCGGTGACCAGAAATAACAAGGCAGGCAAGACAATCAGGCCATGAAACAGGGTGGTGCCTGTTACCACCAATATAAACTTGGTCAATGAAGCAAACAAACTCAAATCTTGCGTTGCCACTAGCTTGAACAACAGTGCAGCAATCCCGAAAGGTGCCAGGCGCATGATCCAGTTGATTAATTGCATGGAAACCTCCATGCCCTCTTCAAACAAACCCAGCAGTTGAGGATAACGTTCAGAAGCCGTCACCAGCGCAATCCCCAACACCAAGGCAAAGGAAACGATAGGCAGGATATTGCCATCCGCCAGCGCTTTGAAAGGGTTCATAAAGATGCCATGCAGGAACTGTGCGAAGAACTCTGGCAATGTCATCTGTTTGGACTCAAACTGCTGCATGGCATTGGCAAACATATCCAGATGTAAACCTGCCCCGGGCTTGAAAAGATGGCTGGCACCCAGCCCGACAGCGACGGCAATCAATGTCGTCGTGGCAAAAAACAACAGCGTGGTTTTCCAGACAATGTCAATTTGGCTGTGCTTGCGGAGATTGGCAATCCCGGTCGTGATGGCACAAAACACCAACGGAATCATCACCATTTTTAGCAAGTCGATAAACAGGGTACCGACGAGATTCGCTGCATACAAAGCACTCTCAACGTCCTTGCCTTGCGCGAAAACACCCAGGGCCACGGCAGTCATTACCGCCAGAAGAATTTGTCCGTTGAGTCCTAACTTATTCATCATGTCTATACTCAGGCAGGCACCAAGATAAGAAAACCCTTCATCCTCATCAAAAATGAGGCAGTCAAAGCGGCCTCACACAAGACTTAAGCAGCTTTCTCGAACACGGCCGCAAAGAACCCATCCGTACCATGCAAGTGTGGCAATAACTTCAAATACTCACCAGTATCCAGCACAATATTTTGCTGCGCGAGTACTTCATTCGCCGGTACCAGTTTAAAGTCTGGATGCGCTTTTAGAAAAGCTTCGGCAATGGCTTCATTTTCGTCACGCAACAAACTACAGGTCGCATAAACCACGCGGCCACCGGCTTTGCACAGCTTGGCCGCGCGGGCGAGGATATTGGTTTGTTTCACATTCAGTTCAGCGACATCTTCTTCTGCCTGGCGCCATTTCAAATCCGGGTTACGGCGCAAGGTGCCCATACCGCTACAAGGAGCGTCGACCAGCACTCGGTCAAACTTGCCGTTGAGACGCTTGAGTTTGAGGTCGTTTTCGTTGTTGATCAGTTGCGCTTGCAGATTGGATAAACCACTACGCTTCAAACGCTGCCCCAGGTTGTTCAGGCGCTTTTCGGACACATCAAAGGCGTATAAACGGCCAGTATTTTTCATAAGGGCACCCAGTGCCAGTGTTTTACCTCCCGCCCCTGCGCACAGGTCGGCGACCATTTGCCCGCGCTTGGGCGCCACCAGATAACTCAGCAATTGGCTACCCTCATCCTGCACTTCGATTTTGCCTTCGGTGAACAACACATGTTTGCCGATGTTCAACCGGGCGGCCATGCGGATACCTACCGGAGAATATGGCGTAGGTGTGATGACGTTATCTTTAACGGTATTTTCCGCCAGCATGCGTGAAAGCACTTCTTCGCGGTTTGACTTGATGGTGTTGACGCGCAAATCCAGACCAGCCTGCTCAAACATACTGCGGCAAATGGTCATGGCTTCGGTTTCACCATACTGCGCTACCAGCTTGTTCCAAAACCAGTCGCGGACATCTGCCAGCACCGCTGGGGCAAAGCCTTCACTGTTTTTGGCTTTGATGGCAACCGCCCATTCTTTTTGACGCTCATCCAGCATGTCATCCAGGTCGCGTATGCTTTTACCTTCCACCTTGAGCATCCAGGCGATGATCAGTTTGCGCGTGTCTTCCTGCTCATCGGATTCACTCATGCTGACTTCCCGCAGGTAACGGTAACGGCGCAACACGCCGTAAGCGGTCTCAGCAACCCAGGCACGGTCTTTGGTGCCTAATTCTCGGTGCTGGCGGAAAAATTCTCCAAGCTTGGCATCCGCCGGGCTTTCGAATTTCAGCATGTCGTTTAGCAGCATCGCCGTCTGGCGCATCAGGGTTTGGTTCATCAGGTTCTTTCAATACTTACATTATTCGGCGATCAACCGCGTGGCAATTTGCTCAATCACCATGCCGTTTTTCTCCAGCTTTTTGATTTTAACCGGCACATAGCGATAATCGCTGGCCAGCCATAAGTCTACTTTCTCATCGGTGTCACCACGCGTATGCGCAATATGCACCGTCTGAATCGTTTGGTCGGCGATCACCAGCGGCTCTTCGCCTTCAAACATGTATTCATATTCACCCAGCCGGCGACCATTGGTCAGTGTCACATGCATTTCTTGCAAGGGTGGCACAAACATGAACTGGTACATAAAACTCAACAGGTCTTGCGTATTCACACGCAAATCCAGCCTTTGCTCACCTTTGCTCGTTTTCAAGGTGATGATATTGATTTCCCAATCAAATGTTGCTTCATAGGTTTTACTGGCTCGGCTGCCAAAAGCATAGCGGTAAAAATGTGGTTTTAATCCATGCGGGCTGATTTCACCCTGGCTTTGTTGTTCCAGCGATGGATAGAGTAATTTTAACAGCCCCTTCCCCTCGACCAGCCAACGCAAACTGTAATGGCCGGAGTCGTCTCGCAGATACTCAATGTTGGCATTGCCTGCCGGTCGCTCTTCACCATTCACGAAAATGGAAAAGTCAGTACTCACATGCTGGTACGGCGCTGGTTGAGACTCATCAGGCACCACATCAGGATGATCCATCTCGTGCCATGCCGCGATTTCTGCCAGCCTTGCCTGCTGCTCTTCTTCGCTCAGCGCTGGCGGCTGTGGCTGCTGTTCAACCGCTTGCACTTCTGATGCTGCATCATCAACGGGTACGGCTTCAACTGGCGGCTCGACATTTGACGTGACTACTGGTTGCGGTGCCTGTACCGGTTGAGTTTTCACAGGTTTTGGCTTGACTGGTGATGGCAATGATTTAGCCAATGGTTGCGGCGGAGGCAATAAACGCGCCTGCAACACCTCAGGCTCATGCTTTTCACTTAAAAACCAGTCCCGCCAGTCGACCTCGCTAAAAACGAACACATGCAGCAACAAGGAAAGGCATAACGCCAGTGCTAATGGCCAGGAAACATGCTGTCGCATCCAGTGTTGCAGGCCTGATGATTGCATCACGCGCTCCAGGGCAACGCCCTTATTGGCCGGTGATGCTGGTGATCACCTGCTCCATGTGCTTACCATCATCTTCAACCACCAGTTTCACTGGCAGGTAATTCTTATCCTTGGCCAGATAAAGCGTTTTCTCACCTTCAGCGTCCGTCAGTTTCACCACATTAAACGTACCCGCCTCCGTTTCCAGCGGGGCACTTTCCTCAGTCACCACAAAGGCATGCGGGGACAATTTTTTACCATTGGCCACCGCAAGATTAACCTGCTTACCTTTGGGAGGTTGCCACATCCAGCAGTACATTACACTTAATAAATCCTGCGTCCCTTTGGTCAGCGTGTCCGTCTCCTGCTCATCTTTAATCTGCATCTTGAGCACTTTTTTCGCCCAGTCAAACTCACTGATCAATGCCTTATTAGGGCGCTTGGACTGGTGCGACTCAAAACGGTCCGGACGCAAAGCATTACTGATGATACGGCCCTGGCTTGAAAGTGTGCGCTCACCCATTAGCTTGTAAATGCCTTTACCTTCTGCCAAAGACTGTATCTGGTAACGGTTACCGGTCACACTCAACTGATCCTGGACGCTACCAATACTGATCCCTTGTTGCAGCAGGTCATACTTTAGCGTGAGCTGCTTGGGGGCAGCCGACAACACCGGTGATGCCAGCCACAGGATGGCAAGCAGCACACTGGCGATCAAACGCCCCAAAGTGTGTCGTCCAAGAAACACCGTTACACCACCACAGTGGGCGCTTCGCCCGCCTGTTGCGCACGGATCTGGCCAATACGGTAAACGGTCTCACCTGCACCAGCCAGCACAGCCTGTGCCTGTTCAGCATGTTCCGCCGCAACAATCACCGCCATGCCAATTCCGCAGTTAAACGTACGATACATTTCGAGCGGTTCAATATTACCCTGCACCTGCAACCACTGGAACAATGGCGGCAAGGTCCAGCTCGACTTCTGCACTTCTGCGGTGAGGCCTTCTGGCAACACACGCGGAATATTCTCAGTGATACCACCACCAGTGATATGTGCCATCCCTTTGACTGGCAAGGTTTCCAGTAACTTGAGGATGGACTTCACATACAGTTTGGTTGGGGCCATGACCACGTCTTTAAAACTGCGGCCATGGAAATCAGATTCCATATCAATGCCTGACTTGTCGATCAACTTGCGGATCAGGGAGTAACCATTGGAGTGTGCGCCGCTAGACGCCAGGCCCAACACCACATCTCCGGCTTTGATTGTAGAGCCATCGATAATATTGGCTTTGTCTACACAGCCAACAGCAAACCCTGCCAAATCGTATTCGCCGGCTGGGTACATGCCAGGCATTTCCGCCGTCTCACCACCCACCAACGCACAACCAGACTCTTCACAACCTTGGGCAATGCCTTTGATGACGGCTGCTGCAGTGCCGACTTCGAGTTTGCCACAGGCAAAATAGTCGAGGAAAAACAGTGGCTCAGCCCCTTGCACCAGAATGTCGTTCACGCTCATGGCGACCAGATCTATGCCCACGGTATCGTGCTTGTTCAACTGGAAGGCCAGCTTGAGTTTGGTCCCCACGCCATCGGTACCAGAGACCAGCACAGGCTCCTTGAATTTTTTAGGCATGGCAAACAGGGAACCAAAACCACCAATACCACCCATCACTTCTGGACGCAGTGTGCGTTTGGCAAATGGCTTGATCTGTTCTACCAGGGCATCACCGGCCTCGATATCGACACCGGCATCGCGGTAGGTGATAGAAGTTTTATCAGAAGAAGTCGTCAAGATACTCTCGTTTCTTTCAATGCGATTAATCAGGTGAACGGCTGTAAACAGCGCAGATGTTTGCAACAAAGCGCGATACAGCGTTGAAATTCAGTATAATTTTAAAATAATCATTATTTTAACGCATCTTGCCACTTCGACCTATGCCGGATTGCGGATGTGTGTGACAGGTGCCCATGTCTGACCAAGAACATCAGAAGTCCATTGCGACCCAATTTGTCAGCGACCATCGCTGGTGGATCGTAACCGCCGTCGTTATCTACCTGTTTTATTTACTGGAACCTATCCTGACTCCTTTTCTGGCCGCAGCCGTGATCGCCTATATGCTGGACCCGCTGGTCGACAAGTTGAGCGAAGTCGGCTACCGCAATCGGCAAATTGGCCGCACGCTGGCAACCTTGCTCGTCATGTCTGGCGTGATCCTGGTCATGATCGGTTTGCTGCTGATTATTATCCCGCTGCTGCAACAGCAATCGACCCTGATTGCACAACGCCTGCCATTGTTATTGGATCACTTTCACCAGCAAGTCGAACCTTGGCTGCTACAGCGTTTTGGCATTCACCTGAATATTGATCGCACAGACATCCAAAAGCTTATTAGCGAACACTGGCAGACCGCCGGTAGCATGATAGGCAACGTGCTACTCAGCGCCGGACAAAAAGGATTAAACCTGATTGGCATGATTGCCAATATCTTGCTGCTGCCCGTGGTCCTGTTTTATTTCCTGCGCGACTGGGATGACATGATGGCCGAAATTGGTGACCTGATCCCGCGTAACTGGATAGGCCGGATCAAAGCACTGTGCAAGGATATCGATAGTGTCGTCGCCGAGTTTTTACGTGGGCAATTGTCCGTCATGCTGTCGTTGTGCGTGTTCTACAGTATAGGCTTGTGGCTGGTCGGCCTGGATATGGCCCTTTCCATCGGCATGATTGCCGGCCTGCTCAGCTTTGTACCTTACCTCGGCTTCGCACTGGCTTTTATCCTGGCTGTGTTACTGGCCCTACTGCAATTTGCCTCACTCCCTGAAGTCATCCCAGTATTACTGGTGTTTGGCATCGGCCAATTTGTCGAAAGCTTTTTCCTGACACCTATCCTGGTGGGTGACCGCATTGGCTTGCATCCTGTGTTGGTGATCCTGGCTTTAATGGCTGGTGGACAATTGTTTGGCTTTGCTGGTGTATTGCTGGCATTGCCAGTCAGTGCCGCGATTGCCGTCGGCGTGCGCCACACCAAACAAAGCTACCTGCGTAGCGAAGCGTATTTGAATAGTCCGCCTCATATCATTCAAACGCTGGATGAATGATTGCCTAAACACCAGAAATTAGCGCTGTGAAACAACTGTTACTGAATATCCAACCACCTGCTGCGCCAGGGTTTGATAATTTTATTGTCGGCCAAAACCAAGAAGCACTGGCTAGCGTGCGATCGGTACTTGCTGACGCTGCCACCACCCGTTTTGTTTACCTGTGGGGAGAATCTGGCAGCGGCAAAAGCCATTTACTACTGGCTGCCCAGGCCATGGGTGCGCATATTGCAGATGATGTACACACCCTGGATGAAGAGTCGCAAATCATCTTGTTTGACACCTACAACCAGATCAAGGCTGAAGGAGGCGTATTGATCACGGCAGGAAGCCACGCCCCCACACAAATGGGGTTACGCGCAGATCTGGCTACCCGTCTGGCCTGGGGTCTGGTTTACCAGTTACTGCCATTGAGTGATGATGAGAAGGCGGAAGCACTGCGTGCCCACGCCCGTGACCGTGGCATGAAACTCCCTGACGAAGTGATCGCTTACTGCCTGCGTTATTTACGCCGTGATTTACCGACCCTGATGGCTGTGTTAGAAGCGCTTGATGAGTGGTCACTGACCACCAAGAAAGCAGTTACGGTGCAATCCCTGAAGAAAATGCTGCAAGCCACGTTATAGCACCATATAGCGATTATTCCGGCCCAAAACTATACCTGTTTTTGCCTTTCTTTTTCGAGTCATACATGGCTTTATCTGCCACATGTAATAGCTGCTTCACACTTTTTCCATGATGCGGATATTCGGCAATGCCAATGCTGACGCCGATTTCCAACGGAATCCCATTAACGATCACCGGTTGTGCAAACAACTGTATCAACCGATGTGCCAGCTGCGTCAACTCGAGGCGATATAAGTAATTTCCCACCACCAGCACAAACTCATCACCTCCTTGCCGTGCCAGAAAATCAGATTGCCTGAGCACTTTTTTAAACATACTGGCAACTTCAATCAATAACGCATCGCCGACTTCATGGCCGTATTTGTCGTTCACCAGTTTGAAACCATCCAGATCCATGAAAAGAATCGCAAACTGCTGTGACGCATGTCTGGCCATTTGATAAGTGCTCGCCAGATGCACATCCACACTGCGCCGGTTTGGCAAGCCAGTCAGCAAGTCATGACCCGCCTGATGACTGGCTTGTTTAGCCACCGCCTGATTTTCAATCACCTGTTCTAACAAATGGGTTGTGCTTCGGTAAGAAAACCACAACACGCCAATAATCAATATGCCCAACAGAATCGCCCCCAGCAGCGACTCAAACATGCGTTGGCGGATCTCTTGCTCAAAATTTACGCGCAAATGCTCAAGCTTCATGTCAATCGTTGCCAACTGATCATTGATCAGCTTCATTAATTCACGACTTTTATCCTTGCTCAGTGAGAGGTGAGAAGCGTACTCCCCGGCATGCAGCTGCACCTGAATACTCTGGTCCATCACCTCAAACTTTTGATGGACGAGCCGCTTGATCTTTTCTAATGTCGGTTTCACTTCCTGAAAGTTCTTCGACTGCCTTTCCAGACGCGAGATGGCTTTTTCGGTCTCGGCCCGTCCCTGCTCCAGGCTATCCAAGAACAACATGTGGCCTGTCAGCAAATATCCTCGTTGGCCATTTTCAGCATCGGTAATGGCTTTACCCA
>DATMSK010000219.1:0-2614 GCA_035565395.1 Methylophilus sp.
GCATTTGTAAGACTTGGTTAACAGTTGCAACATTCAACAAAAGTTGACATGCATGCCCACACTGTACGATAAGATCGTACACAATGAAAAAAAATTCCTACCTTCAAACAGGCTTTACGCTGGTCGAGATGGTCATTGTGATACTCATTATGTCAGCCTTGGCGGTGACTGCCTATGCCCGTATAAGCCAAATTGACACCCAGGCCAGGCTGGCGGCATTGCAGTCATTTAAAGCATCGGTATTATCAGTCGCGACGATGGCCAAGGGTGTGTGTCTGTCAGATGCACAATGCCAGAGTACACAAAGCCAGGGAACACCTTCTACCACCATTGATGGCAACACCATTTACTTCACTTATGGCTATCCGGTAGGTTGGCTGGCCGATAATGAAGATGGCAGCGGAAGCTTGCACCAATTACTGGACCCGGGCAAGTTTGTCATTCAACCTTCCCTCTCCAGCCTTAATCGTGCAACTTACTTTTTATCTGGTGCACGCGACATGGACCACTGTAAGCTGGAATACAGCATCGCTGGGGGTACGCCCTCTGCATCTGGCATCACCGTCAATATCGATAGCAGCGGCTGTTAAGTTTTAAATCGAAATAAAAAAGGAGTGCGCCTATTCTTAAGCACACTCCTTCAATTGGGTTAACACGACGACTTACAGATTTTTGGTCGACAGTGTCAGCGTTGCATTGGTACCGCCGAAGCCAAAGCTGTTAGATAACGCAGTTTGAACCTTGGCAGAAGCAATCGGCGTACGCACAATATTCAAGCCTTCAGCAGCCGGATCCAGGTTATCTATATTGGCAGAAGCCGCAATAAACCCATGTTGCATCATCAGCAAAGTATAAATCGCCTCATTCACGCCAGCCGCACCCAGTGCATGACCGGACAATGACTTGGTTGAAGCAATCGCCGTTTTGCTATGGCTGCCAAATACGGCACGGATTGCCTCAAGCTCCTTGGTATCACCCACGGGCGTACTGGTACCGTGTGTATTGATGTAATCAATGTCTTCCGGATTAATACCCTGTAATGCCTGTTGCATACAGCGTACGGCCCCTTCCCCGCTTGGCGCAACCATGTCATAACCATCCGAGGTCGCACCATAGCCAATCACTTCGGCGTAGATATGCGCACCACGCGCCTTGGCATGCTCATACTCTTCAAGCACCACAATACCGCCACCACCAGAAATCACAAAGCCATCACGGTCTGCATCATAAGTCCGAGAAGCTTTTTCTGGTGTGTCGTTATACTTGCTAGAGAGTGCACCCATAGCATCGAACAGGTAGCTCATGGTCCAGTGTTCTTCTTCACCACCACCCGCGAAGACGATGTCCTGCTTGTTGAGTTGAATTTGCTCTACCCCGGCGCCTATGCAATGCGCACTGGTTGAACAAGCAGAACTGATGCCGTAATTGACGCCCTTGATCTTTGCGCCCGTAGCCAGACAGGCCGCAATCCCGCTGCTCATGGTTTTGGTCACCATATAAGGGCCTACGCGGCGAATGCCTTTTTCTGCCAACGTATTGGTGCCTTCCAGCATGCTTTCGGTAGAGGTTCCACCAGCACCCACAATAAGGCCAGTACGTACATTAGACACCAACTCTTCCGGCAAGCTGGCGTCGGCAATTGCTTCCTGCATGGCCAGCCAGGCATACGCGTGGCCCTTGGCCATGAAACGTAACAGTTTGCGGTCTATCAGGGCCTCGATATCCAGATTCTTGATTGACCCGGCCACATGCGAACGCAAACCGCGCTCGGCATATTCCGGTTGATACGCAATACCAGACCTGCCTGCTTTCAGGCTATCCAGTACTTCCTGTTTGTTATTACCAAGACTTGATACGATACCAAATCCTGTAATCACTACGCGACGCATTGCGCCTCCTTACTAGAAATTGTCCGTGGTGGTAAACAACCCAACACGCAAATCACTGGCATTATAAATTTCGCGGCCATCCACTTCCATACGGGCGTCAGCAATACCCATCACCAACTTGCGCATAATCACACGCTTTAAATCAATGTGATACCGCACCAGCTTCGCAGTCGGCAAAACCTGTCCAGTAAACTTGACTTCACCTGAACCCAAGGCACGGCCACGACCCGGGCCGCCTTTCCAACCCAGAAAGAAACCAACCAGCTGCCACATGGCATCGAGGCCCAGACAGCCAGGCATAACAGGATCACCGGTAAAATGGCACTCAAAGAACCACAAATCCGGGCGGATATCCAGTTCTGCAATGATTTCGCCCTGACCGTATTTTCCACCTTCATCAGAAATCTTTACGATGCGGTCAAACATCAGCATCGGTGGCAGTGGCAACTGTGCGTTACCTTCGCCAAACATCTCACCGCGGCCGCAAGCCAGCAACTCCTCTTTACTGAAACTACTTTTACTAGTCATGTATTTTTAGATTTTTAGTATAAAACAATATTTTCGCCGGAAATTGCGTTTAGTGAAAGCTTTTTGTCACCCCACAACTATACTGACCTGTATACTTTTATTTAAAACACAGGTAAGATTCCTGAAATTGTTACTGAATTTTACATCCGCCAGAATGGCAATAGCACAGGGTTTAAAACAGGATTGATGAATTTTTC
>DATMSK010000220.1:0-5684 GCA_035565395.1 Methylophilus sp.
TGTTTACCTGGCTATACCACGAACAATCTGCATTAGAGGAAATGTTGGCGGCTTACGCTGCCAGTGTTTAAGCCAATTTATTTTGTAGTGAATGATAATTGCAATATTTAACAAGTAGTATATTTATCATCTGGACATTTCTTGCGTAATGGCCAGCTATCAAAAGGAGCTCAACATGGAGAATAAGCAGAATACGGCAGGTAAATGTCCTTTTGGACATGGGGCACTGACAGCCTCTGGAAATTCTAATACTGGCTGGTGGCCAAGTGCCCTCAATCTCGATATCTTGCATCAGCAAGACCGCAAAACAAACCCACTTGGCGAGGCATTTGATTATCGTAAAGAAGTGTCCACCCTAGATGTAGATGCACTTAAAAAAGACTTGCATGCATTGATGACAGATAGTCAGGCATGGTGGCCAGCAGATTGGGGACATTATGGAGGCTTGATGATTCGCCTGACCTGGCATGCTGCCGGTACCTATCGTGTCGCTGATGGCCGTGGTGGTGCCGGAACAGGTAACCAGCGTTTTGCGCCACTCAATAGCTGGCCTGATAACGTGAACCTCGACAAGGCGCGACGCCTGCTCTGGCCGATCAAGAAAAAATACGGTAATAAACTGTCTTGGGCAGACTTGATTACGTTTGCCGGGACCATTGCCTATGAGTCTATGGGCCTGAAAACTTTTGGATTTGCTTTTGGCCGGGAAGATATCTGGCATCCAGAAAAGGATATTTACTGGGGCAATGAAAAAGAGTGGTTAGCGAAAACCGGCAGTGAAGGCAGCCGTTACTCTGGTCAGCGCGACCTTGAAAATCCATTGGCTGCCGTGATGATGGGCCTGATTTATGTCAATCCAGAGGGGGTTGATGGCAATCCTGACCCATTAAAAACAGCGCAGGATATGCGGGTCACTTTTGCTCGTATGGCCATGAATGACGAAGAAACTGTTGCATTGACCGCAGGAGGCCATACCGTCGGAAAAGCACACGGCAATGGTCAGGCTGGTAATTTAGGAGAAAATCCGGAAGCTGCTGATGTACATGAGCAAGGCATGGGCTGGAACAATCATGTCAGCCGCGGCATTGGTCGTGACTCTGTGACCAGTGGGATTGAAGGTGCCTGGACGACGCATCCGACCAAATGGGATAACGGTTACTTTGCCATGCTGTTTAATCATGACTGGGCACTACAAAAGAGCCCGGCCGGTGCCTGGCAATGGGAACCCACGAATATCAAGGAAGAAGACAAGCCGGTCGACGTTGAAGATCCTTCAATACGCTATAACCCGATCATGACCGATGCTGATATGGCCTTGATTAAGGATCCAGAGTATCGAAAAATTTCTGAGCGATTCCGCGATGATCAAGCTTATTTTTCGGAGGTGTTTGCCCGTGCCTGGTTCAAGCTGACGCACCGTGATATGGGGCCGAAAGCCCGTTATATTGGGCCGGACGTGCCACAAGAAGACCTTATCTGGCAAGACCCGGTACCTGCTGGTAATGGCAATTTGAACGATGCGGATATTGCCATTTTAAAAACACATATTCTGGACAGTGGATTAACTACTGCCGAGCTGGTGGCCACCGCCTGGGATAGCGCACGTACTTTCCGCGGATCTGACTATCGTGGCGGGGCCAATGGTGCGCGGATTCGCCTGGCACCGCAAAAGGACTGGGCAGGCAATGAACCCGCCAGGTTACAAAAAGTGTTGGCTGTTCTGGAGAGTATCCAGAAGCAATTTGCCAAACCTGTCAGTATCGCTGACTTGATCGTGTTGGGCGGATCGGCTGCGATTGAACAGGCAGCCAAAGCCGCAGGTGTGGCGGTGACCGTACCCTTTACCCCGGGCCGCGGTGACGCGACAGCTGAACAGACGGATACCGAGTCATTCGAGGTGCTGGAACCGGTACACGACGGCTACCGTAACTGGCTCAAAGGCGATTATGTCCCGACACCAGAGGAAATGCTGCTTGACCGGACACAACTGCTGGGCCTGACAGCACCTGAGATGACTGTGCTGATTGGCGGCTTACGTGTGCTGGATACCAACCATGGTGGTAGCAGGCATGGCGTGTTTACTGATAGACCAGGCGTGCTCAGTAACGACTTTTTTGTCAATTTGACAGACATGCACTATACATGGGTGCCTGCAGGTAAAAACCTGTATGAAGTGCGTAACCGCACTACGGGTTTGGTGAAATGGACTGCCACCCGGGTCGATCTGGTGTTTGGCTCTAACTCGATACTGCGTGCCTATGCAGAATTGTATGCACAAGACGATGCCCGGCAAAAGTTTGTACAAGACTTTGTCGCTGCCTGGACCAAAGTCATGAATGCAGAGCGGTTTGATCTGAAGTAACTAGTTTTGAGCACAAAGCAGGCGCCTTGTTCACGCATGGCGCCTGTTGTTTTATGTAAATATTGAATCATCTCACTGTCGCATTGGTCTGTTAGAATACAACCATGGATATTTATTTGATGCTGAAGGCCGTAATCATGGGCCTGGTCGAAGGCGCGACCGAGTTTATTCCCGTTAGTAGTACTGGACATTTGATCATCACCGGCGAGTTTCTGGATTTTCTCTCCAAAGACAAGCGTGATGTGTTTGAAATCATCATTCAACTTGGCGCCATTCTGGCAGTCTGCGTTGAATACCGGCAGCGTTTATGGAATACCGTGCAACGTATTCAAACTGATACCAATGCGCAGCACTTTGTCCGTAACCTTATTATTGCCTTTTTGCCTGCTGCACTGATTGGCTTGGCGCTACATCATCAAATTAAACAGTATTTATTTTCTTCGTTCACCGTTGGCATTGCGCTGGTGGTCGGTGGTATCCTCATTTTACTGATTGAAAAATTTGCACCTGCTGGTCGTACCACGGAGGTTGACCAGATCACGGCCAAGCAGGCATTACAGATTGGGTTCGCCCAATCGCTGGCCTTGTTCCCTGGCATGTCCCGGTCAGGCGCTACCATCATGGGGGGGATGTGTTTTGGCCTGAACCGTCAAACCGCCACCGAGTTCTCATTCTTTCTGGCCTTGCCAATTATGTTTGCTGCCACGGGCCTGGATTTATACCAGGCGCATGAATTATTGTCGGCAGACGACGCACTGATCTTTTTAATTGGTTTTGTAATCTCATTTTTATCTGCCTTGGTGGTGATACGTGCCCTCATCCGCTTTGTAGCCCAGCATTCATTTGTGGTATTTGCCTGGTATCGCATCGTTTTTGGCATCTTGGTATTGTTGTTTTTTGCTCATTAACTTGTTTAAGGTGTGAGTCATGAATCGTGCACTGTTTAAAAAAATAGCGTTTGGCATCGCGGCTATTCTGGCACTGTTAGTGCTAGCGGTTGTTTACTTGGCGGTGACGTTTAATCCTAATGATTACAAGCCAACTGTGATTCAATTGGTGAAAGATAAAAAACAGCGCACGCTAGATATCAAAGGCGATATTAAGCTCAGTTTCTGGCCAAAAATCGGTGCAGATTTAGGTGAAATCACCTTGTCTGAACATCAGTCAGACAGGCAATTCGCTGCGATTAAGAGCGCCAAAGTGGCGTTGGCAGTTCTGCCTTTACTTAAAAGTGAAATTGTCGTGGATACCGTTTACCTGGATGGCGCGCAGGTAAATGTGATTCAACATGCCGATGGCAGTTTTAACTTTGACGATTTGCTGAGCAAGGAAGAGGAAGAGTCCAAGCAGATTAATTTTGATGTACAAGGCATCAAAATCACCAATACCCAGGCCAGTTTCATCAATGAAGGTACAGGCGCTAAATATAGCGTGGACCAGTTGAACCTGACTACTGGTCAAGTGGCGTTGAAGAAACCATTTGATGTTGCCACGGACTTTCACATGATGGCGAGCCAGCCGGCAGTAGATGCCAAAGCCGCCATCAAGGCCAGTATCATGGCCGATCCCGAAGGTAAGCATTTTGTGGTTAAAGACCTGGATGCCCAATTAAAAGGGATGTTGCTTGATGGGCAAGATGTGACTGTGACCGCGCAAGGCTCGGTGGATGTTGATGCGGCAAAAACGGCATTGGATGTGTCTGGCCTCAAATTGGCGATGCAAGGTGACTTTAAAGGCGCTCAACGCGATGTCAGCTTACATGCACCTGCCCTGAAAGTGAATCCTGCATTGATTAGCAGCGATAAAGTGTTGTTGTCACTCAAGCAAAAAGACGCCAATGGTGATCTGGACCTGGCCGTGGTGCTCGCTGAGTTAAAAGGTAACCAGCAAGCTGTGGAAAGCAAAGGTATTACAGCCGATGTCAGCCTTAATGCCGGTGCCCGCAAGGTAGAAGGCCACTTTGCTTCGCCTGTCAAAGCCAATTTGGCTGATCTGGTGTTTGAAGTGCCAGCATTGGCTGGCAAGTTTGATATCAAGGATCCGGCACTGCCCAACGGTGCCATGCAAGGCCAGTTCAAGTTGGCGGCCAATGCCAATATCAAACAGGAGCAAGTAAAAACCACGTTCGATTTAAGCCTTGCCGAAACCAAATTGAATGGCGATGTCATTGTGGCTGGCTTCAGCACTCCGCATATAGGATTTAAAGTACATGCGGATACATTGAATTTAAATGCACTGCTTGGGAATACAGCTAATAAGAAAGAGGCGGCTGTTTCCAGTAGCAAGGCCAGCAGCCGCAAGGCCGATAAACCAGCGGACTTGAGTGCATTGAAAACCTTGTTCCTGGATGGCAGTATCAATATCGGCAAGATTATGTATAGCCCTTATACCTTAAGTGGCTTGAATGTGGGCATCAAGGCAGATGGTCAAAAGCTTTCGTTGCAAGGTCTGGACGTCAAGCTCGATGATACGCGCATTCAAGGCAACATAGGTATTAGCCAGTTTTCCAAGCCGCTGTACATGTTTGACCTCAATATAGACAAACTGGACCTGAACCGTTACTTGCCTGCTAGTGAAGCTAAGGCGACTGAAAGCAAGGCAGCCGAAAAAACTGCAAATAGCGCTGAGCAGCCGATTGATTTGTCCGCATTAAAAGCCTTGAATGCACAAGGGAATATACGGATAGGCTGGTTGAAATATGGCAAAACCGAAGCCAAAAATCTGAATATTGGTTTAAAGGCACAAGATGGCCTGGCCAGCCTGGACCCACTTAATGTGGATGTGTATCAGGGCACGGTGCGAGGTTCGGTGAGGCTTGATGCCCGCGCCACACCGGCGGTAACGATTCAGCAAAACCTGCAAAACATCGCGGTAGGGCCAATGTTAGTCGATACGATTAATAATGATATGTTGTCAGGTAACGGTAATTTGAATCTGAATGTGACTGCGCAAGGCAATACGGTGACTGCACTAAAAAAGTCGCTGGGCGGCTCGGTTGATTTGCGTATGGCCGATGGCGCTGTTAAGGGCTTTGATCTGGCTGGCGCGATCCGGGACGCCAAAGGCAAGCTGAATGTGCTCAAAGGCCAGTCTAATGCCGATGCAGATAAAAGCAAAAAGACAGATTTTAGTGAGCTGACGGCAACGTTTAATATTAAAAATGGCATCGCCCACAATGATGACTTGGCCATGAAGGCACCTGTTTTTCGTTTGACCAAGGGCGACAGCAAAGGTGATATTGATATCGGCAAAGAACAAATTAATTACCTGGCCAAGCCAACATTAGTTAACTCGCTCAAGGGGCAGGGTGGTAAGGATGCAG
>DATMSK010000221.1:0-3193 GCA_035565395.1 Methylophilus sp.
ATGCCGCCGCATATCATTAATATGTAAGGCAGAATTTTTTAATGGCAACAACGTATCGTGACTAAAGTTTAGTTTTACTCGTATGTCTGTCCGTTTAACTTAATCCAACCACCTTGACGGCCCTGCGGGTCATGATGCGTCCAATGCATAATGCCGCCCTTGGGGTTGTAAATATATTCACCTCTAAACTGCACCTGATCGCCCACTTTGACCTCAGCACGCCGCGCCAAATCAATATTGTGCGCGAAAAGTAATGTTTGCTCAGGCGCAATCGTAACCAGGAATCGTTGATGTTTTGCACCCTTGGTATCGTCTGGTAACAGTTTTTTGACGATGCCATGACCTTCTAGCCAGACATGACTCTGCTTTTGCGCAAATACCTGCTTAACTGCCGCGTTATCTTCCGTTGAGCGTCCAGAAGAAAGCGATTGCAGATTCAGTGTCTGAACCTGTGATTTCACTTCCACAGCGGACTGTGGTTGATTGCTGACAGTCTGCTGCTGCGGTTGCTGGCATGCCACCAGCAAACCGGACAGCGCAATCAATACATAACGCTTCATGCCGCCTGACTTAAGGCTTTCAGTTGCTGCAACTTATTCAAGGCTGCACCTGAGTCAATGGATTTTGCCGCTTGTGCAATGCCTGTTGTTAAATCAGCCGCCAAGCCTGAGACATAAATAGCGGCACCGGCATTCAGCAACACAATGTCTCTCGCCGGGCCTTTTTCGCCAGACAGCAAACCAAGAATAATCTCGCTTGAATGCTGTGCACTTTCCACCCGAATACTGTTGATATTATGCAATGGCATGCCAAATTGCGACGGGTTCAAAGTATATTCACGAATCGTACCGTCTTTAAGTTCAGCCACATAGGTATCTGCCGAAAAGGAGATTTCATCCATTTCGTCTGCACTATGCACCACCATCACATGCTCACTGCCTAATTGCTGCAAGGTCTGCGCCAGTAATGGCACCAAATCGCGATGGAACACCCCCATCACCTGGCGCTTGGCACCAGCTGGATTCGTCATTGGCCCAAGCAAATTAAACATGGTACGCACCCCCAATTCACGACGCACGGGGGCAGCATACTTCATGGCAGCATGGTGGTTGGGCGCAAACATAAAGCCAATACCGGCCTCGTTGACGCAACGTACCACCTGTTCAGGCGTCAACACGATATTCACGCCCAGCGCTTCCAGCACATCAGCTGAGCCACTCTTTGAAGACGCTGCACGGCCACCATGTTTGGCGATTTTTGCACCTGCCCCTGCGGCGACAAAGGCTGAGGCCGTTGAAACATTAAAGACTTTGTTAGGCGCACCGCCGGTACCACAAGTGTCAATCAAATGACGCGTATCACTGATATCCACTTTGCTGGAGAGCTCACGCATGACCTGTGCAGCAGCGGCAATTTCAGTGACCGTTTCTCCCTTGACGCGCAGCGCAGACAAAAAGCCTGCAATCTGGATTTGGGTAAACTCACCACTCATGATCTGCTGCATGATTGCCAGCATTTCTTCGTGCGTGAAATCAGTATGGTCAATCAGGCGCTGCAGCGCAATTTTTGGCGTGATGGCCATTAATAGCCTTTCAGAAAGTTATCCAGCAGCTCATGCCCATACTCAGTCAAAATAGACTCCGGGTGAAACTGCACGCCTTCTACAGCCAAGGTTTTATGCTTGACGCCCATGATCTCACCATCTTCAGTCCAGGCGGTAATCTCCAGACAATCTGGGATAGTCTCACGCTCGATGACCAGCGAATGATAGCGTGTGGCAGTATATGGGTTAGGCAGATTTCTGAACACACCGGTGTTGGTATGGTGGATCAGAGAAGTTTTACCATGCATCAGGGTTTTCGCCTTGATGATCTTGCCGCCAAACGCCTGACCAATGCTCTGGTGGCCCAGACACACGCCCAACAGGGGTATCTTGCCAGCAAACTCATGAATCAGCGGCACAGAAATACCCGCTTCGTTGGGTGTACAAGGGCCAGGAGAAATCACGATTTTTTCAGGCTTCATCGCCTTAATCTGTTCGAGTGTGATTTCATCATTTCTGTGCACATGTACGTCTTGCCCCAGCTCGCCAAAGTACTGTACGAGGTTATAGGTAAAAGAGTCGTAGTTATCAATCATCAACAACATATCAGGCTCCTTTTCCTGCATGGGTTTGAATATTGGCTGCCTGACTATCCAAGCCAGCCTGCACCAGCTCAGCCGCACGAATCACCGCTTTGGCTTTGTTTTGGGTTTCTTCCCATTCGCTCTGCGGCACGGAGTCGGCCACAATGCCAGCGCCAGCCTGCACATACAGTTTGCTGTCTTTAATCACGGCCGTACGGATGGCAATCGCCACATCCATATCGCCATTAAAGCCCAGGTAACCGACGGCACCCGCGTAAATCCCGCGCTTGGAAGGCTCCAACTCTTCGATAATTTCCATGGCGCGCACTTTGGGAGCACCGGATACGGTCCCTGCAGTGAAAGTCGCCTTCAGTACATCAATCGCATCCAGGCCAGGTTTGAGCTGGCCTTCGACATTGCTGACGATATGCATCACGTGC
The DNA here is from genome assembly GCA_035565395.1 of Methylophilus sp. GTDB lineage: Bacteria > Pseudomonadota > Gammaproteobacteria > Burkholderiales > Methylophilaceae > Methylophilus. The sequence goes on from DATMSK010000221.1 coordinate 2,568, forward strand.
GAGTATCGCTCAATGGTCATGTTGTCAGTGACTTTAACAGTACCTGTCAGTGCGACGCGACCCACGTCATTACGGCCTAAATCCATGAGTTGTACGTGCTCGGCACGCTCTTTGGGGTCGGCGAGTAATTCGGCTTCTAGTGCCATGTCGTGATCGCGGTTTTTACCACGCGGCCGTGTACCTGCAATCGGACGTGAGGTCACGGTGGTATCTTCCAGGCGCACAAGGATTTCTGGTGAAGCACCTACTACATGATGATCGCCCATATCGTAATAGAACATATAGGGCGATGGGTTCAGGCTGCGCAAGGCACGGTACAAACTTAGTGGAGGAGCGGCAAAGTCTTGCACCATGCGCTGGCTGAGAACCACTTGCATGATGTCGCCCTCAAGAATATATTGCTGGCCTTTTTTAACCGCCGCCTTGAAATTGTCTTCACCAAACTCGGAAATAGCCGCTGTTTTTGCACCAGGCAATGCCGTGGGAATCTCAACGCTGCAACGTAATTTTTCCACCAAAGTATGCATGCGCGCGCAAGCAGTTTCGTAGGCGTTGGCTTTAGACGGATCAGCGTAAACGATGAAATATAGTTTGCCGGAGAGGTTATCCACCACGGCAATTTCTTC
>DATMSK010000222.1:0-11843 GCA_035565395.1 Methylophilus sp.
TTATCTCACCGCCTTGGTTTTAAAACATAGGCAAACCTTTTTTGGCATATCAATTGCTTATCCAGTGGTAAATCTCACTCACAGACGATGAGTTTTTAATCAGGGAGTTTCCGCTACCAGGAACATCCCTATATGGACAAAGGCGTCCATAGCTTATTTACGAACTACCCTACCAGTAGTCGCCAGATAAGCTATGGACGCCTTTTTGCGTTTTTAAGCTTTGTAAATCGCAATGCATGCACATGGAACAACGAAGGCCATGACTGTACGCTTGCCTCAGATGGGGAACACAAGATGACTCAACACACCCGCATAGTAGTAGTCGGTAACGGCATGGTGGGACATTATTTTATGCAGGAGCTGGTAAAACGCCACCCGGACCTGCAAGCCGCAAACCTGCAAGTCACGGTATTGGGTGAAGAACCTCGCCCGGCCTATGACCGCGTGCATCTTTCCAGCTTTTTCTCTGGCAGCAGCGCGGAAGACTTGTCACTGGTAGAGCCTGGCTTTTATGACCGCCCTGGCCTGGAGCTACGCCTGAATGCGCGCGTCAGCCAGATTGATCGTCAACAACATACTGTCACCCTGACAGACAACACTATCCTGCCTTACGACAAGCTGGTATTAGCCACTGGCTCGGTGCCATTCGTGCCATCCGTCGCTGGCCGTGACCGCGACAACTGCTTTGTCTATCGCACGATTGAAGACCTGGAAGCCATGACGGCTGCTGGTAAAACTGCCAAGAGTGGTGTCGTTGTGGGTGGTGGACTGCTGGGCCTGGAATGTGCCAAAGCATTAAAAGACATGGGTCTGGAAACCCATGTCGTTGAATTTGCACCGCGCCTGATGGCAGTACAAGTTGATGAAGCCGGCGGTAAGGTATTGCGCAGCAAAATCGAAGAACTGGGTGTACACGTGCACACCAGCCGCAATACCACCGCGATTGTAGACGGCGCGACTGCACGCCACCGCATGGTGTTTTTTGATGAAACCTGGCTGGAAACCGACATGATCGTGTTTTCCGCCGGCATCCGTCCACGTGACGAGCTAGCACGCGAATCTGGCCTAGCCATCGGCGCACGTGGTGGTATCGCCATTGATGAGTTCTCCCGCTCCAGCGATCACAATATTTATGCCATCGGCGAATGTGCCAGCTGGAACGACGAAATGTTCGGCCTGGTGGCCCCTGGTTACGACATGGCCCGCACAGCCTGTGCTCATTTGTTTGGTGAAACTGCCTCCACTTTCCAGGGGGCAGACATGAGCACCAAACTCAAATTGATGGGCGTGGATGTCGCCAGTGTCGGTGACGCGCATGGCAAAACCCACGGTTGCCGCAGTTATCAGTACACCGATGAGGTGCGCAATATCTACAAAAAAATTGTAGTCAGCGAAGATGGCAAAAAACTGCTGGGCGCAGTGCTGATTGGCAATGCCGATGAATATGGCACTTTGCAGCAGATGACAGTCAATGCCATGGCCTTGCCGGAAAATCCTGAGTTCCTGATTTTGCCTGCAAGCGACGGTAAAGAAAAGCCAGGTTTGGGCGTGGATGCACTACCTGATACTGCTGTGCTGTGTTCATGCAATAACGTCAGCAAAGGCGCCATCGGCGAAGCGGTGGCAGCCGGTCATTGCAGCATAGGTGCGATCAAATCCTGTACCAAAGCCGGCACGGCTTGCGGCGGCTGCGTGCCATTAGTGACACAAGTCATGAAAGCGCAGATGGTCAAGCTCGGTATGACCGTCAACAATCACCTGTGTGAACACTTCCCCTACTCCCGCCAGGAGCTGTACCACCTGGTGCGCGTAGGACAAATCAAGACTTTTGGCGAACTGTTGGAAAAACATGGCAAAGGCCTGGGCTGCGACATCTGCAAACCAACCGCTGCCAGCATCCTGGCTTCTTGCTGGAATGACTTTATCCTGAAGAAAGATCTGGCCTCACTGCAAGACTCCAACGATTACTTCCTGGGCAATATCCAAAAGGATGGCAGTTATTCCGTCGTTCCACGTATGCCGGGTGGTGAAGTCACGCCGGATGGCCTGATCGCCATCGGCCAGATCGCCAAGAAATACAATTTGTATACCAAAGTCACTGGCGGTGCCCGCGTCGATATGTTTGGTGCACGCGTCGAGCAATTACCTAACATCTGGGAAGAACTCATCGCTGCAGGGTTTGAATCCGGCCATGCCTACGGCAAATCGCTGCGTACCGTGAAAAGCTGTGTCGGCTCAACCTGGTGCCGCTATGGCGTAGACGATAGCGTCGGCCTGGCTGTGCAGTTAGAGAACCGTTACAAGGGCTTGCGTGCACCGCACAAAATCAAGTTTGGTGTGTCAGGTTGTACGCGTGAGTGTGCAGAAGCACAAGGTAAGGACGTCGGTTTAATTGCCACCGAAAGCGGCTGGAACTTGTATGTCTGCGGTAACGGCGGCATGAAGCCACGTCACGCCGAACTGATCGCGAGCGACCTCAGCAAGGAAGACGCCATCCGCATGATAGACCGCTTCCTGATGTTCTATATCCGTACGGCCGACCGCCTGCAACGCACCAGCACCTGGCGCGACAATCTCGAAGGCGGCCTGGAGTATTTGAAAGACGTCGTCATCCATGACTCCTTAGGCTTGGGCGCAGAGCTGGAAGCCCAGATGCAACATGTGGTGGACAACTACCAGGACGAATGGAAAACCGCGGTGAGCGACCCGGAAGTGCGCAAACGTTTCCGCAGCTTCGTCAACAGCGTGGCGGGCGACAACAACATCGTCTTCGTTAAGGAGCGCGACCAGATGCGCCCAGCCACGGTAGAAGAAAAACAGGCGCAGGCAAAACAGCCAGCGAAGATCATTCCTATCCTCGCGCCTACTGAGTAATCCACGGAGTCAAACATGAGTCAGTTACAACAAACCACTTCCTCGATGGAGGCTATCCAGCCTGAATCCCTGACCGGGATCTGGCACCCGGTGTGTCAGCTGGAAGATATCTGGCCAAATATGGGCGTTTGCGCGCTGGTCAAAGACCAGCAGATCGCCATTTTCCGCATGCAGGATGACCAGCTGTATGCCATCGACAACCATGATCCACATAGTGATGCCAATGTGTTATCGCGTGGCATCGTCGGTGACCTGAGCGGCGAACACGTGGTGGCCTCCCCCATCTACAAACATCATTACCAGTTGCGTACGGGTGTTTGCGTGGAAGATCACAGTGTCCGCCTGCGCACCTATGTGGTGGAACTGCGTGATGGCGCAGTCTGGGTACAGGTTTAAACAGGATCAGGTAGAAGCAATGGCGACACAGGTTAAATCAGTCTGCCCCTATTGCGGTGTGGGTTGCGGCATTGTCATGGAAGTCGAAAACCAGAAGATCATCAAGGTTTACGGCGACAAACAGCACCCCACCAATTTTGGCCGCCTGTGTACCAAAGGGAACACCTGTATACAAGCCCTTGCCGACTCTGGCCGCCTGGAACAGGCTTATGTCAGGCAGCAACGCGGACAAGAGCCTGTGCGTACTGGCATGGACGCCGCCATCAAGGAAACCGCACGCCGTTTACGCGCTATTCTGGATGAACATGGCCCGGATGCCATCGCACTCTATGTCTCCGGACAGATGTCGATTGAGTCACAATACCTGGCCAATAAACTGGTCAAAGGTTATCTCGGCAGTAACAACATTGAATCCAACTCCCGCCTGTGCATGGCCAGTGCCGGCAGCGGCTACAAACTCTCGTTGGGTGCGGACGGCCCACCTGGCTCTTACCAGGATTTTGACCAGGCCGATGTGTTCTTCGTCATCGGCGCCAACATGGCCGATTGCCACCCTATCCTGTTCCTGCGCATGATGGATAGGGTCAAGGCTGGTGCCAAGCTGATTGTGGTGGATCCGCGCCGCAATGCCACTGCCGACAAGGCGAACCTATTTATGCAGATCAAGCCCGGCACCGACCTGGCCTTGCTCAACGGCCTGTTGCATCTGCTGGTGAAAAACGGTCATACCGATGACCAGTTTATCGCCGAATTTACCGAAGGCTGGGAAGCCATGCCGGCATTTCTGGAAGACTACCCGCCTGGGAAAGTTGCAGAAATCACCGGGCTCAACGAGCAAGATATTCGCCAGGCGGCTGAGTGGATAGGCACCAGCAAAAACTGGATGAGCTGCTGGACCATGGGCTTGAACCAGAGCACACATGGCACCTGGAGTACCAATGCGATTTGTAACCTGCATCTAGCCACAGGCGCCATTTGCCGACCAGGCAGTGGTCCATTTTCATTGACTGGGCAACCGAATGCCATGGGTGGCCGCGAAATGGGCTATATGGGGCCAGGCCTGCCAGGCCAACGCTCAGTGCTGGTCGAGCAAGACAGGCAATTTATAGAACAGCTCTGGAACGTACCCGAAGGTACTTTACATACCCGCTTGGGTGGTGGAACGGTCGCCATGTTCGAGCAAATGATAGCCGGAACCGTGAAGGCTTGCTGGATCATCTGCACCAACCCGATCGCCAGTATGGCCAATCGTAACAATGTGATTGCCGCCTTGGAAAAAGCGGAACTGGTCATTGCCCAAGACGCCTTTTTAGACACTGAAACCAACCGCTATGCCGATATTCTGTTGCCAGGGGCATTATGGGCCGAAGCCGAAGGCGTCATGATCAACTCAGAACGCAATATGACCCTGATGCAGCAGGCAGCTCATCCACCGGGTGAAGCCATGGCTGACTGGCAGGTTATTGCCAAAGTCGCTTGTGAAATGGGTTTTAGTGAAGGCTTTAGTTACCAATCAGCCGCTGAAGTGTTTGCGGAAATCACACAGGCGTCCAACCTGAAAACCGGTTACGACATCCGCGGGGTGAGTCATGACAAGTTGCGCGAAACGCCGTTGGCATGGCCATGCCCCCCAGAGAGTGAAGCGGACCGGCATCCAATTCGTTACCTCAATGACGGGTTCAGCCAGACATTAAAAGTCAACGAAGATGGTCAAGCGCCCAGACTCGCCTTTGCTACTGCCAGTGGTAAAGCGATGTTTTTTGCCCGGCCACATATGGATCCGCAGGAATTACCTGACGAAGGTTTTCCATTTGTACTTAACACTGGCCGCTTGCAACATCAATGGCATACGCTGACCAAAACCGGCAAGATTGCCACCTTGAACAAACTGAATCCGGGACCGTTCATCGAGCTGCACCCTGAAGATGCTGCTGTACTCGGCATTCAGGATAAAGACCAGGTTGAAATTAGCTCCCGCCGTGGCAGCGCTGTGCTACCCGCCATCGTCACGGATAGAGTCCGCGCAGGCAACTGTTTTGCGCCCTTTCACTGGAATGATGTCTATGGTGAACATCTGGCCATCAATGCAGTGACCATCGATGCCATCGACCCCATTTCGCAGCAACCAGAATTAAAGTTTTGTGCTGTGTCCCTGACGCGCGTTGCCAACGCGCCTCCCCTATCCCATGAAGAAAAAGAGATTGCTGCAGTCACTGAAGTCCCTGACACAGATCGCAATAAGGAACTCGCTATGAAAGACATTGATGCCCTGGCCAGATTGCTGGGGCTGGATACGGCACCGGAGATCATGCTTGATGCGCAGGAACAGCTGTACTTGCAAGGCTTTATTACCGGTTTGCGCTCAGAGGAATCACGCAAAATGGGTGGCGTACCCATGTTACCCAAAGGCGCGCCGCTTGCGCCGGCCAAGCACTTGCTAGTCAATGGCATATTGGCTGGAATATTCGGTCGCAGCTGGTTACCCAACGGCGGCCAATTACCCGTCGGGATGCCAGACTTTTCTGCCAAACCTGCGTCCGCCACGTCCACCGTCGCGATTCTGTGGGCCTCACAAACCGGTAATGCTGAAAGCTTTGCCGAGAAATGTGCACAGCGCATCAAAGCCAGTGGCTTACAGGCCGCTGTGTTCACCATGGACAGTGTCAATATGGCTGAGCTGGCAAAACACTCCCAAGTGTTACTACTCGCCAGTACGTTTGGTGATGGTGACCCGCCAGATAATGGCAGCCAGTTTTGGACCCGCCTGCAAGCAGACAATGCACCAAGACTGGAAAATACCCGTTTTACGGTCCTGGCATTCGGTGACTCCAACTATGACCAGTTCTGCGGTTTTGGCCGCAAGCTGGACGCCAAACTGGAAGCGCTTGGTGCCAAGCGTTTACTGGCGCGTGCGGAGTGCGAGCCAGACTTTGAAGAAACCGCGAATGCCTGGCTGGATCAAGCCGTGACAGCATTGGCAACCATGCCTGTGACTGTCACTGATCCAGAGATGGCAATAGCAAGTGAGATTGTGAATGTGCCAGGCATTTATACCGAAACAAGGTCAGCGCCCGTGTATACCCGGCTATCCCCTTTACGCACAAAACTGGTGATTAACCAACGCCTGAATGCTGATGGTGCCGAAAAGGAAATCCGCCAGTTTGGTTTTGATTTAACCGGTAGCGGCTTCCAATATGAGGCAGGCGATGCGCTGGGTGTTTGGCCGAGCAACTGTCCGGAACTGGTTGGCGAAATGCTGCGTGCATTGAAGCTCTCGGCCTCTACGATGGTCACCGTCAAAGATTATGGTGAACTGGCACTGGGTGACGCGCTGTTACATCACTATGAAATCGCACGCATCACCCCGGAGCTGTTGAAGTTTGTGCAGCAACGCAGTGCCAGCCCGACACTGGCATTACTCATGGAAGATGAGCAGCGGCTAAAAGACTGGTTATGGGGCAAACAGATCATAGATCTGTTGCATGATTTCCCGATCAAGGTCAATGCGACTGACTGGTTGGCTGCATTAAAACGCCTGCAGCCACGCCTGTATTCCATTTCATCCAGTCCCAAGGTTTATCCTGACCAGGTACATTTAACCGTATCCACGGTACGCTATGGCGAAGGCATGTCACGTGGTGGCGTCTGCACCACCTTTATGGCTGACCGGGCGAAAGACTCAGAGGTAGCCATTTTCCTGCAACGCTCCGCACACTTCCGTCCGCCAAAAAATATGGATGCGCCGCTGATCATGGTCGGCCCCGGCACAGGCATCGCACCGTTTATCGCCTTCTTGCAAGAACGCCAGGCCAGCGGCGCACAAGGCAAAAACTGGCTGTTTTTTGGTGAACAACATGCGTCGTCAGATTTTTACTATCGTGAAGACTTGGAAGCACTGCAAAAAGTCAATGTGCTCACCAGGCTGGATACGGCATTCTCACGCGATCAGGCAGAAAAAATTTACGTACAGCACCGCATGCTGGAACAAGGCGAGGAACTATGGCACTGGCTGCAACAAGGCGCGCACTTCTGCGTCTGTGGCGATGCCAGCCGCATGGCCAAAGATGTGGATGCCGCACTGAAAACGATTATTCAAACACATGGCAATATGCCTGCGGACGCCGCGGCTGACTATGTCGCCAGGATGGCGCAAGAAAAGCGCTATGTGCGGGATGTCTACTAAGTCTCCGAGGCTACACTGATTGACGCGCGTTGGTGAAGGAAACCGAACTGAAAGTCACCGCGCTGATCACCAGCACCGCGCCAAATAGTTGCGCATGATTGGGCGGCATATGTTCAAACGCGGCAATCACCATTGCTGTCACGGGGACCAGATTAAGGAAAATCGCCGCTTTCGATGGGCCGAGATGAGCGATGCTGGCGTTCCAAAACAAATACGCCAGAACGCCGCCACCCAAAGTCATGATCATCAAGGCAACTCCCGCGTGCAAACCAGGCATGACAAAGGCATCGCCATGCAGTATCGCCGCCAGCACCAGCGCAATGGCGCCAAATGTCATGATACCGGCCGTGCTGGCAATGCCACTCACCTCGGCAGGCATCATTTTCTTCACCAAGACGTTATACAACGCCCAGTTCAACGCAGCGATCAGAATAAACAGGTCACCCCGCGCCAGTGTGAACTGCGCACCGGCGCCCAGCACCACAATGGCCACGCCGACAATCCCAACCGGGAAGGCCAACAACTGCTGATTACTGGGCCGCACCCCTAATATCAGATAACCAAGCACGGCCGTCAGTAAGGGATTCAGCGCCATAATCAATGCACCGTTGATCGCAGAAGAGGTTTCCATACCCAGGAAGAAAAACAGGTTAAATCCAAATACGCCTACCACTCCCAGCGTGAGGTAGGCACGCCAGTGTTTTAGCGGGACTGACCAGCGGCGGGCAAACACCAGCAACAACATTACGCAGGCTGCCAGCGCATAGCGGCTCGCACCGGCCACATACGGCGTCATTTCAGCCAGCACATGGCTGGCCAAGTTGAAATTAGCGCCCCAGAACACGGCTGCCAACGTGGCCATTAAATAAACTTTTGTATTATGCATAAGCCTTTTATATAGAAAAAGGAAGGTTGTGACTTGTGTGGCGGATATACAGCCGTTGTTTAAGAACGATGCAGCGCCTGCAGTACCGATTGCAGCACGCCGGGAAACTTCTGCTCAATCTCGTTCACCCTGAGCGCATTCATATGCTCGGTCCCTTCAATCAAAGTTTCAACCAGCCCGGCAGCCCTGAGGATTTTAAAGTGGTGTGACATGCTGGACTTGGGGCGATTGAGGTCAAACTCGCCACAGGTCATCTTGCGCCCGGCATTTGCCAGGCGTGCCACAATTTCCAGGCGCGTAGGGTCCGACAAGGCATACATGATGTCCGTCAACTCTATCTGGTCAATACTGGGATGTTTGATTTGTCGCATGGTTAAAATTTAGCACAGCGCTTGATATTATTCCATAGTTCGATTATATTCGAACTATGGAATTTAATCGAGTGTAATCAGTCATGAAAAAAGAAATGTCGTCATCAGGCATTCCGCTTGCCTTGTATGCCTTGATGGCAGGTGCCTTTGGCATAGGTACCACAGAGTTTGTGATTATGGGATTGTTACCTGAAGTCAGCCGCGACCTGCAGGTCAGTATTCCCATGGCCGGATTATTGATTAGCGGTTATGCGCTGGGGGTTGCCGTGGGCGCACCCATCATGTCACTCCTGATGGCCAGATTTTCCCGTAAAAGCTCCCTGCTCTGGCTAATGGGTATTTTTACCTTAGGTAACCTGATCTGCGCAATCGCCCCTGATTACACCACATTAATGGTCGCCAGGGTAATCACCTCATTCGCGCATGGCACTTTCTTTGGGATAGGCGCCATTGTAGCCACTGGCCTCGTACCTAAAGACAAACGCGCGTTTGCACTGGCATTGATGTTTACCGGCCTGACGGTGGCTAATGTAGTGGGGGTTCCTGCCGGGACCTGGCTGGGACAGATGTTGGGCTGGCGGTCTACCTTCTGGGCGGTGACCATGATTGGGCCGATAGCGCTGGCAGCCTTATATTACCTGCTGCCTAAAGATCACCACACCGAAAAAGTAGATGTGAAGTCTGAAATCAACACTTTGCTGCAACCGCAGGTCATTGCCGGATTGTTATTGACCATTATTGTCGATACCGGTTTATTTGCCATCTTGACCTATGTCGCCCCTATCCTGACGGATGTAGCACATTTTTCTCCAGCGGCAGTCTCGCCGGTGTTCCTGCTATTTGGTGCAGGCATGGTGATCGGCAATATTCTCGGTGCAAAACTCGCGGATATTCACCTTGATAAAACGCTGATCGGCGCCTTGACGTTCATCATGATCATCCTGGCTTCTTTTTCCTTGTTTGCCCATCAGCAAATTGCCGTCGTCGTGTTAGTCGGCCTACTCGGCATTGCCGGGTTTGCCGCAGTCCCTTCATTACAGATCAAGATTCTGGAAAAAGCCAGTGGTGCACCAACACTGGCCTCTGCCATGAACATTGGCGCCTTCAATATCGGTAATGCAGCGGGTGCCTGGGTTGGTGGGCTAGTGATTACGCATGGCCTGGGCCTGACTGCGATTGGCTGGATTGCCGCCTGTATCGTATTTACCGGACTGGTACTCACCGTGATTGAAATGCAACTGCTTACCAATAGAACACCATCAAATCCTGCTTAAACTTTAAAGGACTCCCATGACTGATTTATTTTCACCTTATCAATTAAAAGACATCACCCTCAGAAACCGTATCGCGATCCCGCCGATGTGCCAGTATATGGCCGAAGAAGGTGTTGCTAACGACTGGCACCTGGCCCATTACACCAGCCTGGCACGTGGTGGTAGCGGCCTGGTGATTGTTGAAGCAACCGGCGTGGCGCCAGAAGGACGCATCACACCAGGGTGCCTGGGCATCTGGAATGATGCACAAGCAGAACAACTACGTGAAATTGCTGCTGCCATCAAGGCAGCAGGTGCGGTCCCAGGTATCCAGATCGCGCATGCAGGCCGCAAAGCCAGCGCAAATAAACCGTGGGAAGGTGATGACCATATTCCAGAAAACGACCCGCGCGCCTGGCAACCAATCGGCCCTTCAGCGATTGCCTTTGGTGGCGACCTGCCCCGCGTCCCCAAAGAAATGTCGATAGATGATATCCAGCGCATCCAGCAGGACTTTGTTGCCGCCGCCAAACGGGCACTGGATGCCGGGTTTGAATGGCTGGAAATCCATTTTGCACATGGCTACCTGGGGCAAAGTTTTACCTCTGCACACGCTAACCAACGTACCGACATCTATGGTGGCAGTGTTGAAAACCGTTCGCGGTTTACCATAGAAACCCTGGAAGCCATCCGTAAGGTCTGGCCGGAGAATCTGCCTCTCACCGCCCGGTTTGGCGTGATTGAATACGATGGCAGAGATGAAGAAACCTTGAGCGAATCCATTGCATTGGTTAAACAATGGAAACAGCGTGGCCTGGATATGTTGAGCGTCAGCGTCGGCTTTACCATCCCGGACACCAATATTGCCTGGGGACCTGCTTTCCTGGGGCCAATTGCACAACGTGTGCGTAACGAAGCCGGTATCCCGGTCTCTTCTGCCTGGGGCTTTGGTGCGCCTGCGCTGGCAGACAATGCCATCCGCAACGAACAGCTGGATCTGGTCATGATAGGCCGCGCCCATCTGGAAAACCCGCACTGGCCTTACTTTGCAGCCAAAGCGTTGCATCAGGAAAATGCCGCCTGGGTGTTACCTGCGCCCTATGCGCACTGGTTGGCGAGATATAGAAGCCCAACGCAAGACTAGTGATATTGCTGCGTTCAACATAAAACGAGGGACAGGAGCTATTTCTGTCCCTTTCTTTTTTTGCTGATATGCGTAAGGCTTGGCCTGCTTTTATATTCAGGCCGAAGCCTTGGGCCAGGCACTTAGTGCCAGATCAGCAATCGCCAATAAATCCTCTTTTGAAGCGCCGCTGGTTGCTTGCACCGACATACCCTGATGCAAAGTGGCAAGATACTTGGCCAATGCTTGTGGATTGGCATCTCTGGGCAAATCGCCATCCTGTTTAGCCTGCTCAAAGCGTTTGGTTAAAAAGTTTTCATAACCCGCTCTATATTTAATCAGCACTTGTTTAACCATCTCGGCACTTTCGCCCCCTGACAAAGCGCCTTGTACAATCATGCAGCCTTTAGGGTGTGAAGTCTGGGTTAAAAAATCGGCTGCTTCGTATAAAAAACGTTGTGCCACTGCACGCGCCGTGGGTTCATTGATCACATCTTTGACAAAGGCCACCGGACCTGTTGCATATTTCGATAGCGCCTTCATGAACAGCTCTTCTTTGTTACCAAAGGCGGCATACAAACTTGGCTTGTTCACCCCTAGAGTTTCCGTCAGCTCAGCCAGTGAGGTGCCTTCATAGCCTCTATTCCAGAAAATCTGCAGCGCTTTATCAAGTGCATCATCGGGATCGAAGACTCTTGGGCGCCCACGTGCTTTTTTAGTTTCTGTGGTCATGTTTTCAAACTTTCAATTAAATAAT
>DATMSK010000223.1:0-4454 GCA_035565395.1 Methylophilus sp.
ACTGGCACCGGCATAGACCTGAGTTGCGACCCGACTTTCCAGCGGGCATTCACAGGCTTAAAAGGCTTAAAACTAAAAACATAAACACACGATAAACACTATGAGCAAGCATCCCCATCGAAGTATCCGGTTAAACAGTTCTCAAACACCGCTGACCCGTGAGCAGATCCGGGCTTACTTTCATGAAACCTGCGATATTTATGAATCCCTGTTTACCGTCCTGAGCAGTGACGAGGCCTATTACGTCAAGCCGATTGCCCTCAGGCATCCGCTGATTTTTTACTACGGCCATACCCATACGTTCTTCATCAACAAACTGATCCTGGCCGGGCTGATCTCCGAACGCGTGAATCCCAAGTTTGAGTCCATGTTTGCCGTGGGTGTGGATGAAATGAGCTGGGACGATGTTAACGAAGCGCATTACCAATGGCCGACGCCTGCCGAAGTGAAAGCCTACCGTGCACGTGTGCGCGAAGTGGTAGATGCATTGATCAACACCCTGCCACTGGATACACCGATAGACTGGGACAGCCCGTGGTGGCCGATTTTAATGGGTATAGAGCATGAGCGCATCCATCTGGAAACCAGCTCGGTACTGATCCGCCAACACGCCCTCAGCTATGTGCAGCCCTCAGCCGCCTGGGCGCCCTCTTCTGCGCTGGCGGTCGCCGCCCCTGAAAATACCCTGGTACAGGTTCCCGCGCACGAGATCGTCCTTAATAAATCAGAGGATTACTACGGCTGGGATAACGAATACGGTCATTTCCACACCCACTGTCCGGCATTCGAGGCGGCCAAATACCTCACCTCCAATGCCGAGTTTTTGCAATTTGTGGAAGCAGGTGGCTATCAGAACGACGCCTACTGGCAAGAAGAAGGCCTGGCCTGGCGCCAATACACACAGGCCGAACACCCCACCTTTTGGATCAAACAGGACAATGGCTGGAAACTGCGCCTGATGACGGAAGAGGTCGACATGCCCTGGAGCTGGCCGGTAGAAGTGAATTACCATGAGGCCAAAGCATTTTGCAATTGGCTGGCTGCCCAAACCGGCAAACCCGTGCGTCTGCCCACCGAGCATGAGTGGTATAGTCTGTATGAACATGCGGGCCTGTCAGACGACAACATCGCCAATAGCAACCACGCCAACCTGTTTTTAGACCATGGCGCCTCGTCTTGCCCGGTCAATCAGTTTGCACAGGGTGAGCTGTATGATGTGGTGGGCAATGTCTGGCAATGGACAGAAACGCCGATCTTCCCGTTTGATGGGTTTAAAGTGCACCCCTTATACGATGACTTTACCACCCCGACTTACGATGGTCGCCATAACCTGATCAAAGGCGGCTCGTGGATTTCAACCGGTAACGAGGCGATTAAACACTCACGCTACGCGTTTCGCCGCCACTTTTTTCAACATGCAGGATTCCGCTATATTGTGACTGACACGCCCGTGACTCAAAAAGACGCCTATTACGAATCAGACAAACAGTTGTCCGAGTATGCCGAATTTCATTATGGCGACAGCTACTTTGGCGTGCCTAACTTCTCCAAAGCCTTGAGCGATTATGCCTTGCAGCATTTGCAAGCCAAGCCCAAGCGCAGCGCGCTGGATTTAGGCTGTGCCACCGGGCGCGCTACCTTTGAGCTGGCCAAACAGTTTGATCACGTCACCGGCATCGATTTTTCTGCCCGCTTTATTGGCCTGGCACTGCAAGCAGCCGAGCAAGGCGTATTGCGCTATACCATGACCAACGAAGGCGACCTGGTCAGCTACCAGGAACGCACGTTGAGTGCCTTAGGCTTAGACCAGGTGGTCGACAAGGTCGCATTCTGGCAAGGCGATGCCTGTAACCTCAAGCCGCAATTCACCGGCTACGACTTTATTCTGGCAGCGAATTTAATTGACCGCCTGTATAGCCCGCGTCAGTTTTTGAGCAGCATTCACGAACGTCTGAATATGGGTGGCGTGCTTATGATCGCCTCGCCTTATACCTGGCTGGAAGAACACACGCCACGTGAAGAATGGATAGGCGGCTACAAGCAGGATGGCGAAAATGTCACTACGCTGGATGGCCTCAAAGCCTTGCTGGGCCCCCACTTTAAACTCATGCAAGACCCGGTAGACATCCCATTTGTCATCCGCGAAACCCGCCACAAATTCCAGCATACGCTGTCAGAAGTGACACTCTGGGAGCGCGTGCGTTGACCAGCCGCTTTGACGATCCCGTCGCGCGTGAAGGCAGCGGCGCATTAAAATTCGATGGCCGCCAGCAGACCTTTGGCACCACTGAAGTCATGCCGATGTGGGTAGCCGATATGGATTTTGCCGTGCCCGAAGCAGTGACCCAAGCCTTGCAAGCCCGAATTGCGCATCCGGTGTTGGGTTATTCGCTGGCGCCAGACAGCCTTTATCAAGCACTGATGGATTGGCTAGCGACCAAGCATGATTGGCAAGTGCCACGTGAGTGGATTGTGCTCACGCCAGGCGTGGTGCCTTCGCTGAATATGGTGGTCGCAGCTTTGACTAAACCAGACGATGGCGTGATTGTGCAACCGCCCGTGTATTTCCCGTTTTTCTCAGCGGTCACCGGGCAACAGCGTCAACTCATTGAAAACCCGTTACGCCTGATGAATGACGCAAGCCAGCCGCACTACCAGATGGATATGAACCACCTGGCTAGGTGTGCCCAACAGGCGCGACTGTTATTACTGTGTTCACCGCACAACCCGGTGGGCCGCGTGTGGCAAACGGCTGAAATGGAAACCATTTTAAGCATCGCTGATGAGCACGATTTAATTGTGCTCTCCGATGAAATCCATGCCGATTTAGTCTATGCCGATGCGCACCACCAGCCTTTAAGCCGCCTGGCCATGCAGGCTGAAACCGCCGAGCAAACTGCGCAGTCGCACCGCGTGATTACCGCCGTCTCCCCCAGCAAAACCTTTAATATCCCCGGCCTGGGGCTCTCAGCTTTGATTGTACCTAACACCGCCCATCGGCAAGCCATTCAACGCCACCTCAATACGCTAGGCATCTCTGTGACCAACCCGCTCAATATGGCCGCGTTTGAGGCCGCTTATCGCGGCGGTCACGACTGGTTAAATGAGTTGATCCCATATTTGCAAGCCACACGCGATGCGGCAGTGGCGTATATACAAACAGAGTTGCCGAAGATTAAAGTGATCTCCCCAGAAGCCACTTATTTGTTGTGGCTAGATTGCCGCGCACTCCAGCTGGATGACAACGCATTAAAACGCTTTTTTATTGAAGAAGCACAACTCGGCCTCTCCCCCGGCGCCATGTTTGGTCATGGCGGTGAAGGGTTTATGCGCATGAACATAGGCACCAGCAAAGCCAACGTGCTAGCAGCGCTGGCGCGATTAAAAGCAGCTTTAACCCTCCATACTTTTTAAAGGTCGTTATTCACCACAAAAGGAACACGCATCATGCAGATTGAAACAAAGCGCTTCACTCGCCTGCTCTCAAAGAATAGGCTGTGCTCTAAAAATGTGTTCTCTATATTGATGCTATTCGCGCTGTGTGCGGTAACTCTGGCGCAGGCAAATACTTTAGAAGAAGCCAAACAAAAACTCGCCGAAAAAGACTATGCGGCCGCCCATGCGATTTATCTGTCACTCGCCAATCAAAACGATGCCAAAGCCTGCTACAACTTAGGCCTGATGTACCAGGATGGCGATGGCGTCACCAAAAACATGGATGAAGCAGTCAAGTGGTACACCAAGTCGGCCGACCTGGGTTACAAAGAGGCACAGTACACGCTGGCCTCACTGGTGTTTCAGCGCCAGACGCAAAGCATCAGTTACCCGCAAGCCGTGACCTACTACGAGCAGGCAGCCAAGCAAGGGCATGTGAAATCGCAACTCAATTTAGGCATGCTGTATTTGCGCGGTGATGTGATTGCGCAAGATATGCCCGCCGCCGTGCAATGGCTAAGCCTGGCCGCGAGCAATAACAATAGTGAAGCGCAAGGTTATCTGGCCGACTTATACCAGCAAGGGGCCGGGGTGGAACAAAACACCGTTAAAGCGGCGATGTGGTTACTATTGGCGACGCAAAATGAAGACAAGCGCTTTGTGAACCGCCACACCAAGATGCTGAATTATCTTGCTGCGCAAATGACTGATGAGCAAAAGTCATCTGCTAAAAAATTGGCAGCGCAGTGTAAAAACCAACAATTGAAAGGGTGCTGAATACAGTCGGAGTAATGATCAAATGATTGGTCACTCTTTATTTAACTAAATGAAAACTTAACTCAAATAGTAATACTTTATTAACATCATCATTTTCAAGAATTCCATGAATCCGTTGGCTTATTTCTACTCGGTCATTAATTAAATCAAAAGTTACATACGCTCTGTATTTCTTATCAACTAGAATTTTCGTTAGCTCGACTGAGACACCATTCTTAAGTAAACAAATTACATACGGATCC
>DATMSK010000224.1:0-5448 GCA_035565395.1 Methylophilus sp.
ACCGACTTTTTCCAGAGGCACTTCACACTTGGCTGTGGTGGTTGGTAATTTATTGTTCAAAATCCAGTCCTGCCAGGCTTTGACACGATTTGTCGCACACCAGATACTGCGTGATTTATTCGCTGCATCCGGATGCAACTGCTCAATCGGATAGAGAAAGGTGTAAATCGTGACATCATTGATATTGGACAGCTCTTTTTGCTCCAGGCGCTTACAGAATGGGCAGTCCACATCAGAGAACACCACCAGCTTACGACTGCCATTGCCTTTGACCACTTTAATCGCCTGGTCTAAAGGTAAACTATTGAAGTCAATTTTAGTGAGTTCATCCATGCGCTCACCTGTCAGATCTTTCTTGGTTTTCGGGTCAACCAGACGACCTTCGGCAATCAGGAAGCTGAATTTTTCATCAGTATAAATAATCTGACCGCCCATAAACACTTCGTAAAGGCCGTTATATGGGGTTTTGGTGACGCTATCCACCTTGAATTTTGGATAGGCGGCTTCAATCGTTTTTTTCAGGCTGGCTTCATCAGCAATGCTGTTAAAAGACCACAATGCCGCCAAGGCAGCTAAACCCAGCATGACAGACTGACCAAAAAATTTTCTCATCACTCACTCTTTCTCAAATATGCATCGCCAGGTACTCATGGAGCACCAATTAATGTTGGGTGGCTGTGCGAATTAAAAAACGTTTCAGCATAGCACTGTTTTCAACCGCTCGTAAGCCCAATACGGCGGCATGTGTCCACATGGCTTGTGGCTGTGCAAACAGGCCATCCAGACCACGTGTCAGTGCATGCATCTTCAAAATATCCATCTGTCGCGTGCGCATCACGTGCCGCAAAAAATTGGCATCTCCCAGCGGCCTGATGGCCGGCAATTGCTCAATGTGCTGACACAGCGCCTGCACGTCCTGAAAGCCTAAATTCACTCCTTGCCCGGCCATAGGATGCACCTGATGTGCCGCATCGCCCAGTAACAGCACATGCGGCAAGGCCATGGTGTCTGCCGTATTTTGTACCAGCGGGAAAGCCAGAATATCCCCGCTGGGCGTCAATTGGCCCAGGACATGCCCACAACGTGCTCCAACTTCTGCAGCCAAGGCCTCTGCTGCCAATGCCTGCTTTTGTGCGGCGTCCGCATGTGGTAGCGCCCAAACCAGCGATACCTGCTGTTGCGGCATGGGCAGTAAAGCCAGTGTTTCATGGGTGCCAAACCACTGCCTGGCAATGTTGTCGTGTGGCCGCTCGGCACGGTAATTGGTGACCAGTGCTGTCTGCGCAAAGTCGACCTGATGTACATGCACGCCACATTGCTCACGCACCCATGATCGCCCGCCATCAGCCCCTATCAACAACCCAGCCTTAACCTCATGTTGCGGCAAGGATAACCGGGCAACATGACCGGAATATTGCAAGGCTTGCGCCGGTGCGTCGGTGATCACAGTCACCTCTGCATGCCTTAGGACTTGCCAGCATGCATTGATCAACGCCTGGCTTTCGACAATAAACCCCATTTCGCTTAAATGGGCTTCGTCCGCATCCAGGCGAAGATTAGGCGTTGCATGACTGTGTGTGGGTGACCACAAATGCATGGCGGCAATCGGATTGATCCGGCTGGCAGGCATGTGCGACCAAATGCCAAGGCTACGCAACCAGTCCACCGTTTGATTAGTCAGTGCATAAATCCTGCTATCCCAGTGATTCACATCGTCAGCCCAGTTCTCGGCCAAAGATTGCGCAGGTTTGGCATCCGTCAACACGATTTTTTTGCCAAGTTTCGACAGTGCAATTGCTGCCGTCAAGCCCACCAGGCCTGCACCCACAATGACCACATCAGTTTTAACCAGGGGAGGATTAACTGCCATAACTCATCTTGTTCACAAGGAAACGGCGTGCCATCGGCAACATGCTGAGCGCTCCCAGACCCGCACCGCGTAACAAACCGACACCAGCCAAATCATTGGAAAACACATTCACCAGAAAATCCGTGAACTGCAGGCCGCGACCGGTATCGCGCTGACGTGACTGGTGATATTCAGTCAACCGATGTACAGCACCCCATTCACCGGCCTGGGTAGATGCGACATTTTTCGCTAATGCCACGGCGTCACGGATCCCCACATTAAATCCCTGTCCCGCCACCGGGTGCATGGTTTGTGCCGCATTGCCTATGACCACACAATGCGCCGCAAACGTTTGGCCCAGTTTGCTCAGCTTAAGCGGAAACTTGAAGCGTTTGCCAATATGCAAGAATTTGCCCACGCGATCGCCAAACGCTGCGTGCAAAGCCTCTAGAAAAGCGGCATCCTCTAATGCCGCAATGTCATCGATATACGTTTGCTCACCTGTCCAAACCAGCGAGAATTGTTTCCCGTTCGGCAATAATGCCATCGGACCATGCGGTGTAAACCGCTCATAAGCAATATTGTGATGTGGTTGCTCGGTCTGCACCAGGCCAACCAGTGCATCGTGCCCGTAATGCTTGGTTTCCCGCACGAGGCCTGGAATCGCTTCCAGGCTTCGGCCACCATCGGCAATGACCGCAATGGGCGTCGATAATTGTTGCACTGAACCATCCGCAAGCGAGTATTGAATATCAGCTGCACCTGCATGTACATCCAAGCCTGTTACTGGTGCCTGATACTGAATATTGATACCTGCAGCCGATTGCTCGATACGCGCATCCAGCGCCTGCATTAACGCGCCGTAAGAGACGACATAGCCCAAAGCGGGCAACGCGTGCTCGTTCGCTTTAAGGACAGTGCGCCCAAAGCCTTTCTGTTGCGAAACATGAATCGTTTCGATGGCTGTAACTGCCGTTTCCAGCAATGCCCAGACACCTAGCTGCTCCAGCACCTGACGCGTACCATAAGACAGTGCCAGCGCCCTGCCATCTCCATACATGGCTCCTGCAGACTGTGCTTCGAGCACGGTCACGGGCACACTGGATTGTTGCAGCGACAACGCCAGCACCAGCCCCACCGGGCCGCCGCCTATCACTACAGGATGACTGAGGGTTTTCATGGCGTTTGTTGCCTTTTAATCCGTCTATACACAATCAACTTTTATGACTGCCGCATCAATGCTTCAATCTCTGCCACCGTTTTGATGGCGGCAGACGTGATCACTTCATGGCCAGTGCTGGTCACCAGCACATCATCTTCAATGCGGATCCCGATATTCCAGAAATGCTCAGGCACATTCTCTGCTGGGCGCACATAGCAACCAGGCTCTACCGTCAGCACATTGCCAGGCTGCAGCATGACCCAATCACCCGCTGGCGTTTTATATTCGCCAGCATCATGCACATCCAGCCCCAGCCAATGCCCGGTACGATGCATGTAAAACTGGCGATAACTGCCTGTTTCCAGCACGGCTTCCCGGCTGCCCTGGCATAAACCATAATGGATAAACCCATCAACCAGAACCTCCAACGCCGCCTCATGTGGTGCATTCCAATGATGCTGTGGACTGACACTCGCAATCGCAGCCGCTTGGGCGGCGAGCACCAGCTCATATAAATCCTTTTGCGGACCACTGAAACGTCCACTCACCGGGAAAGTACGTGTAATGTCAGAAGCATAGCCATCCAGCTCACAACCGGCATCTATCAGTAACAGGTCGCCAGCTTTTAACTCAGCATTATTCGCGTTGTAATGCAATGTACAGGCATTGGCACCGCCTGCCACGATGCTGGTGTAAGCCGGCGCCTGTGCACCCTGGCGGTAAAATTCATGCAAAAACTCCGCTTCAATTTCGTACTCCCACTTGCCAGGAATCACCGCTTGCATGGCACGGTTATGCGCTGCGGCGGCAATATGAGCCGAACGACGCATGAGATCAATTTCATCAGGGGATTTAAGCAGACGCATGGCGTCCAGCGCTTGACGCACATCAACCAGCTTGCCTGGCGCCTGCACACCTGTGCGGGCTTGCGCCTTGACTGCATTCAACCAGCCGCTTATTTTAGTATCCCAGCCAGCGTCCGCACCCAGGCTAAAAAACAGTTCCGGCTGATTTGCCATCAGCTTAGGTAACTGTTCGTCCAGTTGCGAGATGGAATACGCTTCATCAAAACCGAATTCGCTTTTTGCCGCCTCCGGGCCATAACGGAATCCGTCCCAAATTTCCCGCTCAATGTCTTTATCGCGGCAAAACAGGATACTTCTAGGCTGCGCACCTGCAATCAATACCAAAACGGCTTCGGGCTCTTTAAACCCGGTCAGGTAGTAAAAGTAGCTGTCAAAACGATAAGGATAGTGGCTATCACGATTGCGCGTCACTTCGGGCGCAGTAGGAATCACGGCGATTCCGGCCTGCATGCTGGTCATCAGTTGCAGGCGTCGACGTGAAAATTCTTGCATGGAGGTACTCAAAGCAAATCCTTGGCAATCAATCTGGTAAAGCGGTTGGGCATTGTAGCGTATTTGGTATGCAATTGCTGGAATGGTTCCGCCAGGCAATGCTCGTCAGAACCCCATCATTTCATATAATTCTGACTGTCTGACATTTCTTTCAGCATCCTGGATCGTGCCATCGCTTTGCCATTGCTTCAGTAGTTTATCGAGGACTGGCCGCACCTGCTGAGCACGCATGCCCGGCTTGACCGCTGGGGCGTAGAGCATTTTCAGTAGCAACGCATCTAGCCCAGTCAGTAATGACTCGGGCGTTTTATCATTAAATATAGAGGGATAGACCTTCTCGGAATCATTCGGCAAGCCCATGGCCTGTGTGGTTTCTTCAACGATGCAGGACAATAGCTGGCGATGTTCCTGGGCAAAATCCACCGGAATCACCACCCAGGCTTTTTTAATCGCCTTTTTATCATCAAGATCCACACCGAACATACAAGCGGCGTCAGCAGGTGGCTTGATTGATAAATTTCCGCTCACCAGTGCGATGTCATTACGCCAAAGCTGCAAATGTGAGAACACCACAATAAAGTTAGCCTCCTGGCGAGACTTGGCAAAACCAATTGGATGGCCGGTAATTTTAGCCAAATGCTGCATGTGATATTTTGCCAACAGGGCGTGTTGTTCAGCCTGGTCTGTGTGATGGTCCAACCAGACCCGGATCGGTTGTAGCCACTTGCGTACAGGCTGCTCTCCGACAGCGTACTCATTGTGCAAAGCTACTTCAAAAAATGCCTGCTGAAGATATTCGGAAGACTGCCAGGCTTCTTCTGCCATCGCAGCATGTATGGTCAGCAAACCAACGCAAAACCACAAGCAGCGATCAATCATTCAGCTTACCCGCTTCAGCACGCAATGGCGTTAATAGTGAGGACAAACCATTGTGGTCAATCTCACGCATCAAATGTAACAGCCGCCCCAACTCACCAGGCGGGAATCCCTCACGTGCAAACCAGTGCAGATAATGTCCTGGCAAGTCTGCAATCAGCCTGCCTTGGTATTTCCCATAAGGCATTTTCAGCGTCACCAGC
>DATMSK010000225.1:0-7206 GCA_035565395.1 Methylophilus sp.
CCCAGAAGAGGACTCGAACCTCCACGTCGTTAAACACTAGTACCTGAAACTAGCGCGTCTACCAATTTCGCCATCTGGGCTAAAGAAGCTGTGCATTTTAAAGGAAGAATAAATATTGTCAACCAGAAAAACGAAAAAATCCCTGCGTGCAAATGACCCGCAGGCCAAGCGAGAAGCTGAGTTATACCAAACCCCGTTACCGAGCCGTGAGCTGGTATTGCAGTTGCTCTCTGACCAGGGAGTTCCCCTTAGCGCTGACCAGATTTACCTGTTACTGGACATCAGTCATGATGAGCGCGACATGTTCAATCGCAGGCTGGGTGCCATGGAGCGAGATGGCCAGTTAATGCGCAACCGCAAAGGTGCCTTTTGCCTGCCGGATAAGATACATCTGATCGCTGGTACCGTGTTTGGCCATACAGATGGTTATGGCTTTTTGGTCCCTGATGATAAAACCAAAAATCCTGAAGATATCTTTTTAGGCCCTAAGGAAATGACCCTGGTCATGCATGGCGACCGTGCCATGGTTCGGTTGGCTGGTGTAGATCGCAAAGGTCGTCCAGAAGGTAAGCTGGTTGAGGTACTGGAGCGCGCCAATAAAACCTTGGTAGGCCGTGTGATTCGCGCACAAGGGGTCACCATCGTCGCGGCAGAAGATAAGCGCATCAGCCAGGATGTCCTGATTCCTTACCACCTGGATATGGATGCGCAAGTGGGGCAGGTGGTGACGGTTGAGTTGACAGAATATCCCTCATCACACTCTAACCCTATGGGCAAAATTGTCGAGATTTTAGGCAATTATGCGGATAGCGGCATGGAGATCGAGATTGCCTTGCGCAAGCATCATTTGCCGCATCAGTTTAATCCTGCGGCGATCAAGCAGGCAGAAGACTTTCCTAGAACGGTACAAGCCAAAGATTACAAGGGCCGCAAAGATTTGCGCGATTTGCCATTGATTACCATTGATGGTGAAACCGCACGTGACTTTGATGATGCCGTATTTGCCGAGCCGCAAGGCAAAGGCTGGCGCTTGGTGGTGGCAATTGCCGACGTGAGTTTTTATGTACAACCGGGAGATGCGCTGGATAAAGAGGCCTATGACCGCGGTAATTCCGTCTATTTCCCCCGCCGTGTCATTCCGATGTTGCCAGAGGCTTTGTCTAATGGCTTATGTTCACTGAATCCTGATGTCGAGCGCTTGTGCATGGTGTGCGATATGCAGATCGACGGTCAGGGCGTGGTCAAACAATACCAGTTTTACCCATCAGTTATGCTTTCAAAAGCGCGTATGACGTATACCAAAGTGGCCGCCTTGTTACAGGGTGAAGATGCTGCGTTAAGTGAGGAATACGCCTGGTTGCTGCCGCATTTGCAAAATCTCAACAGCGTATTCCGCCTCATGCTCACCCAGCGTGAAAAGCGTGGCGCGGTAGAGTTTGAGTCTACTGAAACCATGATGATGTTTAACGATAACGGCAAGATCGACAAGATCGTGCCTGTGGTACGTAATGATGCGCACAAGTTAATTGAAGAGTGTATGTTGGCAGCCAATGTCTGCGCAGCTGACTTTTTGCTCAAGAATGAGCAAACGTGCTTGTTCCGTATTCATGAGGGTCCAACACCAGAAAAACTGGAAGCGTTGCGCTTGTTTATGGGCGAATTCGGTTTTGGCGTCGGCGGTGGTGAAAATCCGAGTGCCAAAGACTATGCGAAACTGATGCAGCGTATCAAGGCGCGCCCGGATGCACAACTGTTACAGACGGTCATGTTGCGCTCCATGCAACAGGCAGTCTACAGCCCGGATAATGTCGGCCACTTTGGCCTGGCTTATGAGGCGTATACCCACTTTACGTCACCGATTCGCCGTTATCCTGACTTGCTGGTACACCGTGCCATTAAAGCCGTAGTAGAAGGTAAACGCTACACTGCCAAGGATTGGCACGCACTCGGGACGCATTGCTCTATGACTGAGCGTCGTGCCGATGATGCCACCCGTGACGTCACTAACTGGCTGAAATGCTTTTACATGCAGGACAAGGTCGGTGAAGTATTTAGTGGTACGGTAGCAGGTGTCACTAGCTTTGGCTTATTTGTCGCGCTGGATGAGGTGTATGTCGAAGGCTTGTTGCATGTGACTGACTTGGGCAATGATTATTTCATTCACGATAAGGCGCGTCATGAGATGGTCGGTGAACGCACAGGTGTACGATATCGACTGGGTGACCGGTTGACCGTTAAAGTGGTGCGCGTGGATCTGGAGACTTCACGCATAGACTTTACGCTGGTTGGTGCGGACGATAGCCAGGCCGATGCAGAAAGTGGCGTGACCGATGAAGGGTTAGCAAAGCCCGCCAGAAAACAGGCACGGGTCGCTAAATCGACGGTGGCTTCAACAGAGAAGTCTGCATCAGCGGTCTGGGGTAAGTCGTCGGCAGCGGCTACTGCCAAACCAGCGTCCAAATCTCCGCGCCGAGCGGCAGATAAACCCGTTGCTGGCAAGCCTGCAGCAGGTAAATCACGCTCAGCAAAACAGAAGGGCCGCCATTCGACGCAAAAAAATAAAGGCAAACCCAAGGCAAAAGTCCGATAATAGTCACTGGAGTCACCATTCAGGTGATGAAGTAATCAATGCATGCAGCAATCAGAATCATTCTGCTTGCTGCATGATTCGTTTTAAACTTTTGCATTTGCTTAGCAAGAGTCATCAAGAGAAATTTAGGAGTCACTATGTCAGAAACCCGCATTCTGTTTGGTTTTCATGCGGTGTTGAGTCGCATGCGTCAGCATGGCAACAGCATTCAGGAAATTATTATTGATCAGGAACGTGTCGATGCGCGTATGCGTGACCTTCTTGAAATGGCCAAGGCGCAGAATATTCGCGTGATCCAGGCCGAACGCCAGCGCCTGGATGGGTTCATCGGTGCGCATGGCCGCCATCAGGGCGTGATTGCCCGCGTGGTTGAAACGCCCATGCCTTACAAGGATATTCACGATATCCTGGAGTCTGATCTCGATGAGCCACCATTTTTCCTGATCCTAGACGGTGTGCAGGATCCGCATAACCTGGGCGCTTGCTTGCGTGTGGCGGATGCCATGGGTGTGCATGCCATCATTGCACCTAAGGACCGTTCTGTGGGTTTGAATGGCACGGTGCGCAAGGTGGCCAGTGGTGCGGCAGAGACGGTGCCTTTTATTGCTGTCACTAACCTGGCGCGCACGATGCGTGAGTTGAAAGAGGCGGGCGTGCATATTGTCGGCACCACCATGGATGCACCGGGGACTCTTCACAATAGCAAACTGGAGGGACCAATTGCGCTTGTCATGGGCGCGGAAGGCGATGGTATGCGCCGTTTGACGCAAGAAACCTGTGATTCGCTGATTACCATTCCCATGTTTGGATCGGTACAGAGTTTGAATGTGAGTGTGGCGAGCGGCATTGCCTTGTATGAGATCCGCCGCCAGCGCGTACTGGCAGGTGGAAAAGCTTAGTTTTACCCTATGTTGACCTTGCGTGACTTGTGGCAGCAGTTGCGCCAGCAATCTAGCCGTTTATGGCTGGGCCAGTGGCTGGCATTTACCGGGGCTGTTGTCGCTGTGCCTATTCCTTTGCTGATGCCTTTGTTGGTGGATGAGGTGCTACTGCATCAACCAGGCAAGCTGACTCAGTTTATGCGTTGGTTGCTGCCGCAGGAGTGGCTGGGACCCATCAGCATCATTATCGCTGTGACACTCCTGACCATTAGCCTGAGATTGAGCAGCGTGCTGCTGGGGGTGGCCACCACACGTATTTTTGTAGGCTTATCCAAGCAGGTGACGTTGGGTGTGCGCCAAACGCTGCTCGACAAACTCTCGCGCATCCGTATGCAAGTCTATGAAAGCCTGGGTGCAGGGCAGGTGACGGCAAGGTTGCTCACGGATATTGAAACCCTGGACAAGTTTTTAGGCGAAACCATTGCCAAGGTATTGGTAGCGGTACTTAGCGTGGTTGGTGTGGCGGTTGTATTGTTATGGATGCACTGGCAACTGGCGCTGATTATCCTGCTACTGAATCCGTTTGTGATTGCGTTGACCATGATGATGGGTAAAAAGGTCAAGGCCTGGAAACAGCGTGAAAACACTGCGTTTGAAATGCTGTCGCAGTCGGTGACTGAAACCCTCGAAGTCATGCAGCAATTACGCGCAAGTAATAGTGACAAGCGTTTTCTGGATAAAGCCAAGCAAGCGGCGGAAGCAGTCAGGGTAGCGGCAACCGCTTCTGGCTGGAAGTCAGATGCTTTGTCACGTTTGTCTTTTGGTGTATTCCTGTTTGGATTTGAAATCTTCCGGGCAGTGGCCATGCTGATGGTCGTTTTTTCCAACCTGTCAGTCGGGCAGATGATCGCGGTGTTTGGCTACCTGTGGTTTATGATGGGGCCGGTGCAGGAGCTGCTGTCGGTACAGGTTTCCTATTACGCGGCTAAAGCCGCTCTCGGAAGAATTAACCAGGTGCTCGCCGCGGAAGAAGAGCCTCATTATCCCGCTACGGTACACGCGTTTTCTGGTCAGGCACCCGCAGCCATCAGTTTGCAACAGGTCACTTTTGCTTATGGTGAAGGTGACGCTATCCTGGCTGATGTCTCATTGAATATCGCACCAGGCGAGCAGGTGGCTCTGGTGGGAGTCTCCGGCGCAGGTAAATCTACGCTAGTACAGTTGCTGTTGGGGTTGTATGCGCCCAATCAAGGCCAGGTTTTGTTTAATGGTCAGGCGATAGAGCAATTGGGCTACGCGCAGGTTCGCGAACACATTGGGGTAGTATTGCAGCATCCCATGTTGTTCAACGATAGTGTGCGGCAGAATCTGAGTCTGGACCTGCCGTATGCAGACGCAGACTTATGGCAGGTGCTGGAAGTCGCGCAGCTCGCACAGTTTGTAAGGGACTTGCCACAAGGCCTGGACACATCGCTTGGCCGCAGTGGTGTACGCTTGTCAGGTGGGCAGCGCCAGCGGTTGGCGGTTGCACGTATGATGCTTAAGCAGCCACAGGTCGTGATTCTGGATGAGGCAACCTCCATGCTGGATACACACACGGAGGCTTTGCTACATCAAGCGATGCGCAAGTTTTTACGTGGACGGACGACGATTATTATCGCGCACCGTTTGTCTGCTGTGAAAGAAGCGGATCGCGTGCTGGTGTTCGATGGCGGCCACATTATTGAGGAAGGCCAGCACGAAACACTGGTGAAGCGTACTGGCAGTGTTTACCAATGTTTGTACGGGCAGCAAATAGCCTAAACAGCCATAAACAACGCATTCAGACCGACGATTTATTGCCCCACGATTCTTGACACATAATTCTTGTCATAGGATTTGTCGCCTTGGTCATTGAGTACATGTGTGATTTCACCTGTTCCTCCCAGTGAAACACTGGTGACGTGGCTAAAGTGGATATCAGGGCCCGAGGGCGCTTCAATCGCGCTGTTAAGTTTGACACTGGGGTTTTCATTGAAAAAGCAATAAACCCCCATGCCGGTGGCTTTGTGGCGGGTCACATGGTCGCCCACTTTGTAAGAAGCATAGCCATTGACGCCTCCGTTCATCCAGCTTTGCTGGTTAGGCACATCATAAGGTGCTTCGCTCTGGTAAAAATAGACCGCGCCGTTTTCACCGTTCCAGACCGTTTGGTAATCATGAAAATGCTCGACAAATAAACCATACATGGTCACGTCATCGCCATTGACGATAATCCCATGCTTGGTTTTGTTGCTGGCCCAGCCGATGCCATTGCCATGATCGCCGCGCCACACCCACAGGTTGTCGCCAATCACATGGTTGCTGTTCACGATCACGCTGTGTGTTGCATTCCCTACGGCTGCGCCGCCCACCCTGAAAAATACATCATGTAGTGTGGTGGGGTTGTTGGCATGACTTGCTGTGCTCTTACGTTCACCCACTTGCAGCAATGTCTCTGAATTCTTCTCACTGGCATCAAATAATATGCCCCCGAGTTTGATTCCGTCGACATCTGCAATGGTCATGGCAACATTGCCGCAAACCGGTTGCAAGGTAGCGATGCCCAGGCCAAGCACAATAGTATTTGGACGATCTATTTGTAGTGCCTTGTCCAGTTTGTAAATGCCTGGGGTTAACAGTAGGTGCTTGCCCCGCTTTAAAGCCGAATTAAGGCTGTCAGAGGTGTCGTTGGCTGCTTTGGCAATGTAGAACTGGTCAATGGGCAAGTTCTCACCTTCTGGATGAGCACTCTGCCAGGAAACGCCTTGAGTATTGGTATGCAAGGCAGGCACAAATACCTGGTAAGCACCCGTTTGATCTATCGTGAGGAAAGGTTTTTCACGGATCACCGGTGTCTGGTCAACGACGGTATAAGGTGGATTAGGCCAATGTGCTGCATCCGGCGCATTTTTAACGCCGACAAATACCATGTTCCAATTGGCATTGGTCCAACTGCCCAGTGTTGAGTTCCTGGTCAGCCATTGTTGCTGCGTGCCGGAGTTGATTTGCTGGTCAATCAGGCTGTCAGCAATAAAACCGCCACTGGACCAGCCACCGTTGTCATCCAGCAACATATTGCCTCGCACATGAATCCGGCGCAGTGGAGCCGCTTGTGAAACGGCCCATTGCATGGTGCCATTGTCTGGGGTCACAGACAGGTTTTCAACGCTACGCCAGAAATTTTGCGTAGCATCTTCTTCATGCCATTGGGCTTCTACCTGTATGCCACCTTGTAACATCACATCATCAGGAAATTGCCCCAGGCCCAATAGTTGCGTGTAAAAACCTAGTTTGATTTTATTGTGGTACACGCCTGGCTTGAACAAAACGGCATAGCGCTCAGGGCCAAATTGGTTGGCTTCTTGCTGTTTGAAGAGTGCATCCAAGCGATGTTGAATATCGGCCGATGGCATGCCTGGATCAATAATGATCACGTTTTGGCCAAAATCTGGAATGGCAGGCTGCGTTTTGTGTGCTTCGGTTTCCTGGCAACCCACGATCAGCAGGGCAGCGAAACTGGTGCTCAGTGTTTTGAATATTGGGCTTTTGAAAGTGGAGTAATCAGGCAAAAACGAACGCATAGACAGGTGGTTTCCGAGAGAAATCATTTATACATGACCGCGATAGGCAAGATGAAATTCAATTTTTTTTCATGTTTCACCCCGTTTTCTTTCAATAATACTGTTTGCATTGAGTGCCCCCAAGGCCACAACG
>DATMSK010000226.1:0-6213 GCA_035565395.1 Methylophilus sp.
CAAGAAATAATCCGGCTAAAATTTAAGCTGGGGCTTTGAGTTCAGCCAAATCCCAGCGCGGCCGGATGCTAAAGCTGTAGTCTTGCTTGCCTGGCTGCATGGCGTGTAATCGCATGGCGCCGGCAAAGGCAATCATGGCGCCGTTATCGGTGCAAAACTCCAGGCGTGGGTAACTGACGCTGATGCCGCGTTTAGATGCCGCTTCATTTAATCTGGTGCGCAGGCGTTTATTGGCACCTACGCCGCCAGAGACTACTAAGCGTTTAAGTTTTGTCTGTTTGAGAGCCTTCAAACATTTATGCACTAATATCTCGGTCACTGATTCCTGGAATTCCCAGGCAATGTCTTTAACCGTGTCATCATCCAGTTCAGGTTGGTTGTTCACCAATGTCAGTACAGCGGTTTTGAGGCCGCTGAAACTGAAGTTCAAATCTTTGCTGTTAAGCATGGGGCGTGGCAATTGAAAGTGTGGTTTCCCCTGGTCGGCCAGTTTAGATACGGCGGGTCCACCGGGGTAACCCAGGCACAATAGTTTGGCAGTTTTATCAAAAGCTTCGCCTGCTGCATCATCCAGTGTATCGCCTAATAATTCATATTGGCCGATACCATCCACGCGCATGAGTTGGCTATGGCCGCCAGAGACTAGTAGCGCAACAAATGGAAAGGCAGGCGGGTTTTCTTCCAGCATCGGGGCCAGTAAATGTCCTTCTAGGTGGTGCACGCCTATGGACGGTACGTTCAGTGCCATGGCTAACGATTGTGCAATACTGGTGCCCACCAGCAAGGCGCCAGCCAGGCCGGGACCTTGTGTATAAGCGATACCTTCGATGTCTTGCAAGGTTTTGTCAGCGTGTGCCAGCACTTGCTGCGTGAGTGGGAGCGCGCGGCGGATATGGTCGCGTGAGGCCAGCTCTGGCACCACGCCGCCATAAGCGGCATGCATGTCGATTTGCGAGTGAAGGGCGTGCGCCAGTAATCCGCGGCGTGTGTCATACAATGCCACCCCGGTTTCGTCACAAGAAGATTCTATACCTAGCACTAACATACGATTTTTTGCAGAAAAGATTGATAAATCCAAATAAGCGCGATAGAATACGCGGTTTTCAGTGCTGCATCAATCCGCAAGCACCATTGTCTAACCAATAATTGAAGGATAGGGATTTACATGACCGCTATTCGTGTGAAAGAGAACGAACCGTTTGACGTTGCAATGCGCCGTTTCAAGCGTTTGATTGAGAAAACTGGTTTGTTGAACGACTTGCGTGCTCGCGAGTTCTACGAGAAGCCAACTTGGGAGCGTAAGCGTAAAGCGGCTGCTGCGGTTAAGCGTCAATACCGCCGTCTGCGCAACCAACAGTTGCCAACAAAACTCTACTAATTTTTAGTGGATGTGAACGGTTAGCCGTCTTCAGGTTAACCGATGATGCGAAGGTTGTGGGTTTCCGCAACCTTTAGCTATTTATACAGCCCATATTTATCTGGACCAAGACACGCTATGAGCCTGAAAGCACAAATCTCCGAAGACATGAAAACTGCCATGCGCGCAAAGGACATGCAAAAACTGGGCGTGATCCGTTTGCTGCAAGCGGCGATCAAGCAGCGCGAGGTCGATGAGCGTATTGAGCTGGATGATGACGCCGTCATTGCTGCGATCGAGAAAATGCTTAAACAGCGTCGCGATTCCATTGCTGCGTTTGAAGGCGCAAATCGCATGGATTTGGCCGACCAGGAAAAATTCGAAGTGACGGTCTTACAAGCTTATCTGCCAGCTCAGTTAAGCGAAGAAGAGATTAATGCCATTATCGCCAAGGTAGTGGCTGACACGGGTGCTGCTGGTGCCAAGGATATGGGTAAAGTGGTAGGTGCTGTGAAGCCATTGGTGGCCGGTAAGGCAGATATGGCAAAAGTGTCTGGCCTGATCAAGGCAGCATTGGGATAGTCTGCGGTTGCAGATTGAAGCATGAGGGCGCATTGGCGCCCTTTGTTTTTTGTTTTGCATCAGCCATACTTGCACCTATGATCCCGGAAAGTTTTATTCAAGAACTGCTTAATCGCATAGATATTGTCGAAGTCATCGACAAGGCAGTGCCACTGAAAAAAGCCGGGGCCAATTACTCGGCCTGTTGTCCTTTCCACAACGAAAAATCTCCCAGTTTTACCGTCAGCCCGACCAAGCAGTTTTACCATTGTTTTGGCTGCGGCGCGCATGGCTCTGCGCTGAGTTTTCTCATGGAGTATAACGGCCTGAGTTTTGTTGAGGCGATTCATGACCTGGCCAGGCAGGTTGGCATGATTGTGCCGCAAGAGCAGCGCGACCCTAACCAGCCTGCGCCTGCCTCTAAAGCAGTGTTGCTGAGTTTGCAGGAAACCTTGCAGCAGGCGGCCAATTATTACAAAGCTGAATTAAAGCAATCGCAGCGGGCGATTGATTACCTGAAAGCGCGTGGTTTAAGTGGGCAGGTCGCGGCCAAGTTTCAGATCGGTTATGCGCCAGCTGGTTGGCAAAACCTGCAAACCGTGTTTCCGCAATACGATGCCGAACCGCTGGAAACGGCGGGTTTAGTGGTGCAAAACGAGCAGGGGCGTCGCTATGACCGCTTCCGCGACCGTATCATGTTTCCAATCCATAACCAGAAGGGTGAAGTGATTGGTTTTGGCGGGCGCGTGATTAACCCTGAAGATAGCCCCAAGTATTACAACTCGCCAGAAACACCGGTGTTCCAGAAAGGCCATGAGTTATACGGCCTGTTTATGGCGCGGCGCGCCATCCGCGATGCAGGCCGTGTGCTGGTGGTTGAGGGCTATATGGATGTGGTGGCGCTGGCGCAGTATGGTATTGAATATGCTGTCGCCGCACTGGGTACGGCCACCACGCCATTTCATATAGCGAAACTCATGCGGCAAACCGATGAAATTGTATTCAGTTTTGATGGCGATAAAGCGGGGCGTACGGCTGCCTGGCGCGCGGTGATGAATGCCTTGCCGGCCATTAAAGATGGCGTCAAGTTGCGCTTTTTGTTTTTGCCTGCAGAGCATGATCCGGATAGCTTTGTGCGCGAGTTTGGCAAAGAAGCATTCGAGGCTGAGATGGATAAGGCCATGCCGCTATCGCAATATATTATTCAGCATTTGAGTGAGCATAATCCTCTCGCGTCGCAAGAGGACAAAGTGCAGTTTTTGAATGATGCCGAGCCTCTTCTCAAGCAGATCCAAGCGCCACGCTATGCAATGCTGTTGCGTAAAAAAGTGGCCGAGATGACAGGGCTGGCCGGCGGTGAAATGCAGCGCATGCTCAAATTACCCAATCCGCAAAAAGTTCAGGAAAAAGCCGTGCGTCAGCGTGCGCGTACGCCGTTGTCGCTGCATGTCCGGTTGGCGCTGATGCTGCTGATGCGTCCGCAATGGGCTAAGACCGAGTTGGCTGATAATGTTGCTGGTGAAAGTGATGAGGAGCAGATGCTGCGGGTGGTGATCCGCGCTGCATTGGCCAAACCTGAGTCACGGCCAGTGGTGTTGTTACAAATGATCTCCCCTTATATTTCAGAGAGTTTGCGACACCAATTGCAGCGCGAGTTGTCTTTGCTGGATGACTCGCTGGATTTTGCGCTTGAATTTGAAGGGGCGTGTACCCAATTATCAGAGATGGCAGTGATTGCGCGCGAGAAGTCCCTGTTGGGGCGGCTGACTGAAAAGCCGTTTTCTGCGTTATCGGATGCCGAACGTGAGGCATTGCGGCAGTTGACCAGCAAGCGCTAGTCACCGCTCCCGAAAAAACCCGGAGGATATGCTTAAAAAACATGCACAAATCTGGTAAAATAAAGGGTTTCCCGTAATGTTATATCGAGTGGTGCATCAGAAGTGTTGATCAGCATTCGACAACAACCATTTTAGAGGTGGAATCGGCCATGGCCAGACCAAAAGCAGATAAAAGTTTAGATAAAGAACTCGGAATCAACGAAGTCGAAACCCCTAAAGATCCCGCTACCCAGGCACTGGATGCAGAGGCACGCCGCACTCGCCTGAAAACCCTGATTGTCCTCGGTAAAGAGCGTGGCTACCTGACCTACGCCGAAATCAATGACCACCTGCCGGATGATGTACAGGATTCCGAGCAGATCGAGAGCATTATCGGCATGATCAACGACATGGGTATTCAGGTGTATGAAGAAGCACCTGATGCTGAAGTTTTGTTGATGTCTGATGCGCCGCCGGCGGTGACTGATGATGATGCTGCCGAAGAAGCCGAGCAGGCACTGGCAACCGTGGACTCTGAGTTCGGCCGTACGACTGACCCTGTGCGTATGTATATGCGTGAAATGGGGACCGTTGACCTGCTGACCCGTGAAGGCGAAATTGAGATTGCCAAGCGTATTGAAGATGGTCTCAAGCACATGGTGCAAGCGATTGCCGCCTGTCCAACCACTATCGCCCAATTGCTGGAGATG
This sequence comes from Methylophilus sp., assembly GCA_035565395.1. Lineage (GTDB taxonomy): Bacteria > Pseudomonadota > Gammaproteobacteria > Burkholderiales > Methylophilaceae > Methylophilus. The sequence continues at coordinate 4,446 of DATMSK010000226.1, forward strand.
GTAGATAAAGTCGAAAAAGACGAAATGAGCGTCGACGAGTTGGTCGATGGTTTGATTGACAGCGACTTGGGCCTTGACGATGCGTTAGCCGTGGCAGATGCCGAAGAAGAGGAAGCTGCCGACGAAGAGGATGAAGATGAAGACGAAGATGGTGATGCGAAAGCTTCTGCCCTGTCTGCTGAAGCCTTGGCAAGACTCAAAGATGAAGTATTGTCACGCTTTGCAGTAATCCGTGCGGCAAACGTCAAAATGAATACCATCCGTGAGGATAAAGGCACCAGTGATAACGAGTACAAGACACTGCATCAGCAAGTGCTCGACGAGCTAACCGCATTTCGTTTTTCTGCCAAACAAGTGGAGGCGTTGTGTGACCAGGTGCGTAGCATGGTCGAAGAGGTTCGTACGCATGAACGCAAGATCATGGAGTTCTGTGTAGACAAAGCCAATATGCCACGTCAGCAGTTCATCAAGAGCTTTGTTGGCAATGAAATCAACTTGAACTGGCTGGATGATGAGCTGGCTGGCAAACCAGCCTATGCAGAACGTTTAGAGCGTTTCAGGCACTCTATCCTGGACCAGCAAGAGCGTTTGCAAAACTTGCAGGGCCGTGTTGGTTTACCGATCAAAGAGTTGCGCGAAATCAACAAACAGATGACTACTGGCGAAGCTCGGGCTCGTCGCGCCAAGCGTGAAATGATCGAGGCTAACTTGCGTCTGGTGATCTCTATTGCAAAAAAATACACCAACCGTGGCTTGCAGTTCCTTGACCTCATTCAGGAGGGTAACATCGGCTTGATGAAAGCCGTGGATAAGTTTGAATACCGCCGTGGTTACAAATTCTCTACCTATGCGACATGGTGGATCCGTCAGGCGATTACACGTTCGATCGCTGACCAGGCGCGGACTATCCGTATCCCGGTACACATGATCGAAACCATCAACAAGATGAACCGTATCAGCCGTCAGATCCTGCAAGAGACAGGTCTGGAACCTGATCCGGCCACCCTGGCTGAAAAAATGGATATGCCGGAAGAAAAAATCCGCAAAATCCTCAAAATCAGCAAAGAGCCCATCTCGATGGAGACACCGATTGGTGATGATGAAGATAGCCACTTGGGTGACTTTATTGAAGATAACACCACACTGGCCCCAATGGACGCAGCGGTGTACGCCAGCCTGCGTGATGCCACCAGTGAAGTGTTGGAATCACTGACACCACGTGAGGCCAAAGTATTGCGTATGCGCTTTGGTATCGAAATGAACACCGACCACACCCTGGAAGAAGTCGGCAAGCAATTTGATGTGACACGTGAACGTATCCGCCAGATTGAAGCTAAGGCCCTGCGTAAATTACGTCACCCGACACGCTCGGAGCGTCTGCGCAGCTTCTTAGAAAACGGTCAGGATTAGTTTATAATCCCACGCTTTCCGGCCCCTTAGCTCATGCTTGGTTAGAGCAGCGGACTCATAATCCGTTGGTGCTGTGTTCGACTCACAGAGGGGCCACCAAAAATTGCTGTAAATCAAAGGGTTACGTTAATTCGTAGCCCTTTGTTTTTTGTCATCTCTGTAAAAAGTTCAACCGAGAAATAATTTCGCTCATGAATTAAGCATAAAAGTCTCTTGTAAGTGTTCTGGGAAAAGATGCATAGAACGCATTGTCTCTGACTAAATCTGAGATCAAGGTGGCGTTTAGGGTGTACTGCCGGTTCTATTTTCTGTCTTAAAAACGGGCAGACACTAAAAAACCGCTAACGCGGAATTTTAG
>DATMSK010000227.1:0-6140 GCA_035565395.1 Methylophilus sp.
ACCCGGTAGAGAAATATGTGGGTACTTTGGGGAATGGCACCCGTAGTGAAGTATGGTGGATTCCTGCGTTGAAATTACCTTATAAAGTCGCTTATACCTACCCACACCATACCGTGAGTATCCAGATGCAGGCACTGCAACCAGCAGCCAAGTCTGAGCAGCCGGTAGAAATTGCGCCTGGCACTTCACTGACGGCACTCACCAATTACCAGCATGTGGATTATGCGGATCTGGGTGATATGGAGCACAATCCATCAGAAATGCAGTGGTTAGCCAAAGCGCATGGTGCGCCAGGCTTGCAGGCGCATCATCATTAGGCGCGCCAGGCTTACAGTCGCACACTCATTCAGTCCGCCTGATTTGTGCAACTCGTATTAAACAGATTCATTTACTCGTTTAGTCTTTACCCGCATCCTCGCAGCCGAATTTGCTGCGAGCCGATGTGGCGTACTCGCGCATCGGCTATAATGCGGCCATGACGCTTCAAATTATTCAGTTACTTCTCTTGCTGCTGGTGATCGCCATGCTGGTCTGGCAATGGCGTACGCAGCAACACGCGGCACAACAGGCGCTGGCACAATTACTTTCCCAGCAACTCGAAGAAAAGCACCGCTTGATGATGAGCGAGATGCACCAGTCACTGAACCAGCTGGCTGACAGATTACAGAGCCTGAATGCCGACCAGCAGGATCGTTTGCGAGCACAGTTATCGCAAGAGCTGACGGCGACGCGTGAAGCCATGCAGGCGCTACAAGTTGCACAGCGTGACCATCTCAGCCAAAGCAGTGAGCAACTCAGCTTGAGTTTGCGCAACGGTTTGTCCGAACAGGGCATGTTGCAGCAAAACCTGCTGAAAACCGCTTTGCAAACTACCACCCAGAGCCTGACACAAAGCATTGAAGCATTGACCAAAGTGGTCGATGGCCGCCTCGAAGAAATGAGTGGCAAGGTGTCGATCCGTCTGGAAGAGGGATTCAAGAAAACCAATGAAACCTTTGTCAGCGTGATGGAACGTTTGGCCACCATTGATGAGGCGCAAAAGAAAATTGATGGCCTCAGCGTCAATATGGTGAGCCTGCAGGAGCTGTTAGGCGACAAACGTAGCCGTGGCGCCTATGGTGAGGTACAGCTGGAAGGCCTGGTACGCAATGTGTTGCCGGTCAACAGTTTTGCCATGCAGCACACGCTCAGCAATGGCGCGCGGGTCGATTGTGCCTTGTTCTTGCCTGAGCCGACGGGTACGGTGGCCGTGGATAGTAAATTTCCGCTGGAAAATTATCACCGCATGATAGACAGTAGTCTGGGCGAGCTGGTACAGGCGCAGGCGTCGAAATTGTTTAAAGCCGATATCAAGAAACATATCGACGATATCAGCAGTAAATATATTATTGCCAATGAAACTTCAGATGGCGCAGTGATGTTTATTCCGGCCGAAGCCGTGTTTGCCGAGATTCATGCCTACCATGGTGATGTGGTGGATTACGCCATGCAAAAACGTGTGTGGATGGTTTCCCCGACGACCTTGATGGCTGTGCTCAACACGGCACGTGCGGTCCTCAAAGACGTTGAAATGCGTAAGCAAGTGCATATCATCAAAGATGAGCTGGGCAAGCTGAGTAAAGATTTTGACCGTTTTGATATCCGCATGAAAAAACTGGCCGATAATATCCGTCAGGCGCATGAAAACGCACAAGATGTGCACATCAGCAGCCAGAAAATTTCCAGGCGCTTCGCCCAGATCGAAAAGGTCGAACTGGCGCAGACTGCAGGCCTGGAAACGCTGGAGTTGCTGGATGAATTAGACGAGGCTGGAAAGAGTCACTGATGATGAAGATTACCATTTTATATTTCGCCCGTATCAAAGAGGTTGTCAATTACTCCTCTGAGGATGTCGTGTTGCCAGAGGGGGTAGAGACGATTGTCGCGCTTAAGTCATGGCTATCCGACCGCGGAGATACCTGGCAAAAGCTGTTTAACGGCAGTGGTGTTGTGCGTGCGGCCATTAACCATGAGTTGGTGGATGATATGGCCACATTTGACGAAGGCGATGAAGTGGCATTTTTTCCACCCGTTACCGGAGGCTGAGTTGAGTGAGGCAGTCTACCTGAATGTTTCCGTACAGCCGGAAGATTTTGATACCGGCCATGAGTTGCAACAACTCAGGGCAGCAACACCTGAAGCAGGTGCGCTGGTGAATTTTGTTGGTCTTGTACGTGAAATCTCCCAGCGTGGACAATTAAGCCATATGCTGATTGAGCATTACCCCGGTATGACTGAAAAAGCATTGCAACAGATTGCCGGGCAAGCGGCACAACGCTGGCCACTATTGGGTGTGCGTATGATACACCGGGTCGGTTTGCTCCCGGCGCAAGGACAAATTGTACTTGTGGCGGCTACCAGTTTGCATCGGCAGGCCGCATTTGAAGCTTGCGCCTTTATGATGGATTATTTAAAAACCGAAGCCCCCTTCTGGAAAAAGGAAGTTGGTGACTTCGGTGAGCACTGGGTAGAAGCCCGGGCATCCGATGAACAAGCAAAACAACAATGGAAACTGCCTAGATGATACAAGTACTCAGCCCTAATGAAATGACTGTTTCCTACAAGCTGTCGCCCATGACCTTTGAGTCGACCGAAGCCTTGCTGGATGCGGCTGATCTTGATTTGACGGATTACGGCTGGAAGCTGCAACCGGAAGCACAAAAAACATTGATGATGGGATTGTCACTGCAACAGGCTGGTTGCAATGTGCTGGTGCTGGGGACGCCAGGGTCTGGCCGCGCCGGCTTGACCCTAGCCGCCATGAAGGCCGCCGCCGTCACTGGCATAGATAGTTCGCTGACTGATCTGGTTGCACTTTACGATTTCAGCCAGCAGTCCTGTGCGCACTATATTAAATTGCCCGCCGGGCTCGGTGCACAGTTGCGTACGGTGATGGAGTCTTTTATCAAAGCCCTGATTGCTGAAATGCAGCAGTGGCTGGATGCGAGCGGCCAGGTAAATTTGCCACAGGCTGAGACTTGGCTGGAAGAGCGTGTGGATGGCTTGCGCTCCCAGTTGAGCAGCGCCAAGCTGTCGCCTTTCTTTAATATCATCAAACCTGAAGTGCTGGCTTATTTGCAAGCCTGGCAGCAGGTGGGTAATGATGGCGAAAGTAGCTCGGACAGTATTGTCAACGATAGCTTTCTGTCACGCTTTCGCGTCAACTTGCTGGTGGATCAGCGGGCTAACCTGACAGCCGGAGTGAAGCAACCAGTGATTGAGGAGAAAGACCCCGGTTTTGCAGCTTTGTTTGGCATGCTGGAAACCGCTACAGGCGAGTCTGCCCAATGGCCGGAGTTCTTGCGGTTGCGTGCCGGTAGCGTGCATCGGGCCGATGGCGGTATGCTGTTGCTGCATTTGCGCGATTTAATGCAGGACGAGGGTAATGGCAGCGCTTTGCTGGAAAAACTCTACCGTTTCATGCGTAATCACGAAGTGCAGATTGAGGATTGGGCAAACCATGCCCAGCAAGGTGCGGGTGGCAATCGTCATGGCACATTGCCTGTGCACGTGAAAATCGTCATGATTGCCAGCCGTGAGGATTATTACGATTGCCTGGAGGCCCAGCCAGACTTTTTTGATTTTTTCCCGATCAAGGTCGAGTTTGAAGATAGGGTTTCAGCCACACTGGACAATTATGCTTGGATTGCCGGATACATTGCACGCAAATGCCAGCAGCAAGTATTGCCGCATTTTAGTGGTGCTGCAGTCAATGTCATGTTGCAGTTTATGCACAGGGTAGAAGAGGACCAGGGGCGTATCAGTACGCGTTTTGCGCATCTGGATCAACTGATGCATGAAAGTGTGGCTGTTGCGACAGATGCACGCCTGGTGACCGATGAGCATGTCAAGCAGGCACTTGCGGCCAGGTTGTTGCGCCAACAGTTTTTTGAGACCCAGATCCGTGACTCCATTATTGATAATGAATTATTGATCCAGGTGCATGGGAGCGTCGTTGGCCAGGTCAATGGCCTGACCCATATTGAGCTTGGCGATGCCAGCTTTGGCTCGCCTATCCGCATTACCGCCCGCTGCTATCCTGGCCGTAGCGGTGTGATCAATATTGACCGTGAAGTCGAAATGAGCGGTCCAACGCATGATAAAGGGATCTATATCCTGCAAAACTGGCTGAGCGCCAGCTTCTGGGCATTGGCACCATTGAGCCTGAATGCTTCACTGGTGTTTGAGCAGGAATATAACGGCGTGGAGGGCGATTCTGCCTCCTGCGCCGAGTTGTTTGCGTTATTGTCCGCCTTGACTGCGCTACCAATCAAGCAAGGTATGGCTGTGACTGGTGCCTTGAATCAGTTTGGTGAGGTGATGCCTATTGGTGGTGTCAACGAAAAGATTGAGGGTTATTTCCGTGTTTGCCAGGCACTAGGCCTGAACGGTGATCAGGGGGTGATCATCCCCAAACGTAACCAGCGCCACTTGATCCTGGATGAGAGTGTAGTAAACGCTGTTAATAATGGCATGTTCAAGATTATTGCCATTGACCACGTATTGGAAGGCATTGCCCACCTGACTGATTGCGAAGCAGGGGTGCAAGAGGCAGATGGTACTTATCAAGGGGATAGCCTGATGGCGCGTGCGCAAGCGACCTTGGCAAGTTACCGTCGCACGCTTGAGCGTAACCAGGCACGCATGGCAGATATCCAACAACAAGTGGAGAGCGGCAAGTCTCTTTAATTAGCCATGGCAAGATCGCACAACAAAAGACTGGATAAAAAAGAACAGCCTGACGAAAACCAGGAAGACAGCTGCCGTCTGGATAAATGGTTATGGGCAGCACGCTTCTTTAAAACACGCAGCCTGGCCGCGGAGGCAGTCGACGGCGGGAAGGTGCGCATCGATGGTGACCGTGCCAAGAATGCACGTGAAATGAAACCAGGCATGCGTGTCAGTATCAAAAACAAGGACATGCAGATTGAGGTTGAAGTGCTGGCCTTGAGTAATGTCAGACGCGGTGCGCCAGAGGCTGCTTTGCTATATCAGGAAACCGAAGAAAGCCTTCGCCTGCGCCAGCAAACCAAAGAGAGTGGGGCGGATCAATATGCCGAACGAGACCGCGGCATGGGTCGCCCGACCAAGCGCCAGATGCGCGAGATTCAGCGTTTTACTGGCCGCGGCTAGCGCTTTCAGCTAGCTTGGGCGGCTGGTGCCAGCCACTATCCCCGTTTTGGCCACGGCTTGTGCGCGGCAGGACACATCCAGTTTCTGGAAAATACGTTTGAGGTGGTTTTTCACGGTATTGGCGCTGATATTCAGGATCATGCCAATCTCAAGATTGGTTTTGCCACTTCGCACCCAATGCAGGATTTCCTGTTCCCGGTCAGATAAGCCGCCTTGGGCCATGCTATCCAGCAAGTCTTCATCTTTAATCACCGGTGTCAGGTGTCCAACACGGCGGATAGCGGCATCTACATGCGGCATGATCATGCCCAGCATCTGGTCGGGCACGTGAAACTCTTTGGTACGGTCAAAAAAGACATAGATGCAGTCAGCTTTGCCACGCGTATCACGCACGCCATACACCAGTAATGAATGCATTTTATTCAACTGCTGGGTAAATGCATTAGGGGATTGTGCGTGAATGCCGCTGGCATCAAAGCGATTGACGATATACCACTTATCCTCATTTTCTACCCACCGTTTGTAGAGGTTGCACATCAGGTAATTGACGATGGCTGAGTCCTCCAGCAGGCGTTGCGTAGTCAGCTCTGGAAAAGAGGAGGAAACATCAAAATGCAGGTCGCCATTGCTGAAGTCGCCCCATGCAACCAGTAATACATCGTGCCGCATCAGCGGATGTATGTCTTGCTTTAGCCAGTTAAAGAACTCAATGTGGCGTTTGATCGCATAGGAGTTCTGGATGGCTTTCAGGATGCCTTCCCAATAGTTGTGTTTTTTTTGTGCCAGCATGAAGTCACCTCAAATGATGCTACGCAGGGCGCAGTTTGCCCTTATATATTCATGATCTAAGGGTTTTACGGCGTAAATCGGCACTTCTTTAATTGGAAAACAGTAATAAAACAGTTGATTTAGCGCAAGTGCATTGAACAATCCATCATATTCTCTTTTCAAAAAGAGTTTGCAATTGG
>DATMSK010000228.1:0-5901 GCA_035565395.1 Methylophilus sp.
AATCCTGCCGCCCTTGCTCCATTTGGCTGGATAAGGCTTTGCGGTCATGCCGGATCTTGCGGGTGGTTTCCAGTTGCTCAATATCATGCTTTTCAAATTGCTTGATGATTTTGGCGGCAGCACTGGAAGTTTCGCCTATCATCACCAATGCTTGCCGGGCCGCTTCCAGTGAAGAATAAAAGGTTTCGCGTACAGGGTTTAAATCCAGGTCGCGCAGATCAAACGCATCGGTTCTGCTTCTTGCCCTGACCACCATTTTCACCTGTGGCCAGCGTTCTTTCACCAGTTCAGCCATTTCCAGCGTGGCCGCGGCATCGTTGACGGCAATCACCAATAACTTGGCTTCGGCAATCCCGGCTTCTTCGAGCACATCCAGCCTGGACGCATCACCGTAATAACAACGCCAGCCAAACTCGCGTGTCAGGTCCACCTGGTTAGGGTCATTATCAATCAGGGTGGGCGTGATGCCTTTGGCAATCAATACCCGGCCTACAATTTGCCCAAAGCGGCCAAAGCCGGCAATGATGACACTGTTATTTTCCGGGATCGCATCCTGCGGCCGTTCGCCGCATTGCAACATCAGGAACCGGTCATACAGCAATAGCAGGATAGGTGTCACCAGCATGGAGACAGCGACAATCGCATTCAGGATATTGTAGGTTTCTCGCGAAATCGAGTCCTGGGTTAAGGCCACACCAAAAATCACAAAGGCAAATTCACCAATCTGTGAAATGGCCGCGCCAAACAACAATTTGTCACGCAATGGGTAATGAAAAAACCAGCCCAGGCCAATCAGCACCAGCAGTTTGGTAGCCACTACTAGCAAGGCAAAGCCAAAAATCAGCATGGGCTGGTTGGCGACCAAGGCCAGGTCGACGGTCATGCCGACCGAAATAAAGAACAACCCCAATAGCAGGCCCTTTACCGGTTCAATGTCTAACCTGAGCTCATAACGGTATTCTGAATCTGCCAGCAGCACCCCGGCCAGAAAAGTGCCCAGGGCCATCGACAGGCCGACTGAGGCCATGGCCAGGGAGACGCCAATCACCAGCAATAATGAAAAAGCGACAAACACTTCCCTGATCCCGGTTTGGGCGACGATGCGCATGATCGGCCGTAAAATGGTTTTGCTTGCCAGCACAATCGCGGCAATCACCGCGATGGACTGCGTGACCGCCCACAGATCAAACCCGGAAGCCGTTTTATGCGGCGCAATAAACGCCAACACCATGAACAGCGGAATCACGGATAAATCCTGGAACAGCAAGGTCGCAAACGCGGCCTGGCCGCCTTGGGTGTGTAACTGCTTTTTTTCAATCAGTGCCGTCAGGCCAATCGCCGTAGACGACATCGCAATCCCCATGCCAATAATCAGTGCTTCAGGCCAAGAAAACGTTAAGCCATGGGCAATGACGGTGACCAGTGCAATCGTGAGCGTGACCTGCATGCCTCCCAGGCCAAACAGCAGCTTGCGTAACTCCCAGACTTTCTGTGACTCCAGTTCCAGCCCGATGAGGAACAGCATCAGCACCACACCAAACTCGGCAAAGTGCAGCATATGCTCAGGGTCGGCGATGAGCTTTAGGGCAAAGGGGCCTATCAGTATGCCGGCAATCAGGTAGCCCAGCACCGATCCCAGCCCCAGCCTTTTAAAAATGGGCACCAGAATGATGGCGGAAGCAAGGTAAATGGCTGCCTGTACTAAAAAGTCGGAGTTATTCATGGATGCCTTTAAATGCGGATGTTGAGTGTTATTGGTGACGTTTGGCTGGTTAAGGCTGAGTTCTCGTGAAGGTTGAGCCTGGGCCAGCACGCCTGTTTGATGCAGAAAGTACCATATCGCTGCTGGCAGGTCGAGTGCTGCGAATGGCGGCTTGGCGCGCTTATTGCTAGCGGCTTGCCAGATTAATCTGACAAGAAAATCAGAGTTTTGCCCGTGTTGCCGGTGGCGTACTCCACCTACACTGTATTCACCTACTTACTCTCTCTAAAGTTTAATCACAGGTTGCCCTTCATGTTGACCCAGAATGAATATGCAGAACAGATTTTCGACGTATTACGGTTCTCTATAGACTTGGCCTGCTGCGAGCAGAACTGGTCCAATGTTAGCCGCGATGCCTTGGCTTTTGGTTTCACGCAAACCGATGTTTCCACCGCGTTTGCTTATGCACAACGGTTTGACCTGTTCGTAGAGCCGACCATTTTCATCAGCCTGCATTACCGCTCCTTCGATCCTTCCGGCCCGTTCCGTGCCTTGCCGGCGGTAAGCAAGTTTGAGCTCACCATGTCTGTCGGCGATGAGGTCGTCCGCGCACACCAAAATGGTTTTGATGAACCCATGCCAAGCAAAGACCCCGCAGTGTGGGGTGAGCTCTCGTTTACCTGATCCAAATACGCGACTGACCTGGCCGCCATCGCAATGACTGGCGGCCAGCATTCAATGACTATCACTGCAAGGAGGAGCCAGCATGAAACGTCTTAAGCAAATGCAATACTGCCTGATCGCCATCAGCAGTTTTCATGCGTCCCTGGCCCTCAGCACCGAACCACAACAGCTATTTGAACCCATCCGCTCCGTCTTGCAACATCCCCGTTGCCAAAACTGCCATATCCCCGGCGATCAACCCCTGCAACTAGACAGTGGCCGTCCGCATGCCATGCTGGTGATGCGCGGCAAGGATGGCAAAGGCATGCCAGCCATGGAATGCACTTCTTGCCACCAGCAAAAAAATTCGCCGCCTGTCATGGGCGCGCATGCGCCACCCGGTGCACCGCATTGGCAATTACCGCCACCAGAGCATAAAATGGTCTTTATAGACCTGTCTCCCCGGGAGTTATGCATGGTGCTCAAAGATCCGCAAAAAAATGGCGGGCGCAATGGCGAGCAATTGATACACCACTTTTCGGATGACAAGCTGGTGGCCTGGGGCTGGAACCCCGGAGGCAACCGCACAGTGCCACCGTTAACCAAAGCGCAAACGGTTGCAGCCGTGAAAGACTGGGTAAATGCAGGCATGCCTTGCCCCAATAAGTAGGGCTGTTAGCCATTAAGGAGATGTAGCATGGCCGATCATGTGGATCAAACACAAACAACCCCCGCCAACCCAACGTCACCTGCCAAGGTCAAAGATAAACGCCAGCCTTCGCCCAATGCCGACCTGGAAGCCGAGATCGCCACCGAAGTCGAGCATGGTCAGTTGACAGACGACGAGCTCAATAGCGGCAATGATATCTAAGTCCAATCAAGCAATTTAAGCCAGCATAAACTGCCTGCTCAACAGGCACACCTGCGTAAAGGCTGGATGCTGTGCCGAGCTTAACGGCTGCTTGCTATCCTCCAGCCTGCGTACTTGCACCGGCACACCCGCCAGCAACAATTTCGCCGCATAAGCTTCAGCCTCATCGCGCAAAGGGTGAGACTCGCTGGTCATGATCAGGGCAGGCGCCAGGTTTGCCAACCGGCAAGAATTCACGGGTGAAACATAGGGGTGCATGGCATGACTACTTACATGAATATAGTCTGCCCAGGCTTGCCTGCAAGGCGAATCCACTGCTGCCGCCATCGATTTGGACGTTTGTAGCGCATCCAGCATCGGGTTGATCAGGATTTGCCCGCGCAGCTGCAAGCGCTGCTTACAGCCCAAGCCGCGGTCACGAAACAACATCGCCACCACCGCTGCCAAGTTGCCTCCTGCCTGTTCACCGGCAACAAATACACGTCCCGCATCCGCGCCCAGCGAAGACGCATGCTGGCTGACCCAACCCAGGGCCTGGTAAGCCACTTCTATCGTTTCCGGAAAATGCAGCCTGGGCGCCAACGGGTAGTCCACACACACCACGATCACCTGTTCAGATAGCGCAGTTGCCAGCGCATGTGCAGTGTCTATGCGCCCGCAGTTAAACAACCCGCCATGAAAAAACAGCATGACGGGTTGTTTATGTTTCGCGGGTGTGCCAAACACCTGTAGCGCAATCGGTTCTGCGTAAACAGTCGATTGAAAAGAGGTGGTCCGCATGATGGTTTCCGTATGCCCTTAACCCAGCTTGGGGATTTGCATGCCCCGTTGCACGGCTGGCCGCTCACCAACCACTTTTAACCAGCGTTGCAAGGCAGGCTTGGTCGCCAGTGAATCTTTCAACACGTCTTTCAGGTAAGTGGTGGCTGCCAGTGTCCACGCATAACTGGCAATATCGGCTATCGAGTACTCCTCACCCGCCAGGTAAGTTTTGGTTTGCAACTGCTTGTCCATCACTGTCAGCAAACGGTCGGCTTCTTCGGTAAAGCGGGCAATCGCTAAAGGCGCTTTCTCCTGGCTACGTACAGCAAAAAATCCCAGCTGGCCGAGCATAGGGCCCAGGCCGCTGGTTTGCCAGTGCAGCCATTCAAACGCCGTATAACGGGCCTGGCCGTGTGGCGCTAAAAAGCGGCCATACTTTTCGGCCAGGTAAGTCAAAATCGCACCGCTCTCAAAAATCACCACCGGCTCCTGGCCGGGCTCCGTGTCTATAATCGCCGGGATCTTGTGGTTAGGGGATATCGCGCTGAAATGGGCAGAGAACTGCTCCTGCTTGCCCAGATCAACCGGGCTCACCGCATAGTCCAGCCCCAGCTCTTCGAGCATGATGGAGATTTTTCGGCCATTTGGTGTTGCCCATGTGTATAGGTTGATCATCGTGTTATCACTTCATTAACGTAAACCACCGCCCACCAGCAATTGCTCGCCAGTCAGCCAGTATGAGTCTTCTGAGGCCAGGAATGCCGCGACCGAGGCAATATCGTTCGGTTGACCAGTACGGCCCAGTGGCGTTTGGGCCACATAGCCACTCTCCATTTCAGATCCAATCACACCAGCCGTTTGCGTACCTTCAGTCGCCACCAGGCCAGGGTTCAAGGCATTGACACGGATTTTGCGTGGGCCTAACTCTTTGGATAGTGAACCAGTGATCGCATCTACCGCGCCTTTAGTGGCGGTGTATACGGCCGCACCAGGAGGCGTTAAACGGCTGACCACAGAACCAATATTGATAATGCTGCCGCCTTCGGGCAGGTATTTCACGGCTGCTTGCGTCGTGAGCAACAAGCCCAGCACGTTAATGTTGAATTGTTTGTGGAAATGTTCAGGCGTGATTTCTTCAATGCTACCGAATTCATAAATACCGGAGTTGTTGACCAAAATATCCAGCTTGCCAAAGTGGCTAATCGCCGCCTCGATAATCGCTTGTGCGTCTGCGGCCTCGCTCACATTGCCACCCACGGCTACAGCCTTGCCACCTGCGGCTGTAATATCCGCCACCACTTTGTCGGCACCCGCTTTGCTCGATAAATAATTGACCACCACAGATGCGCCATCACGGGCAAAACGTCTGGCGATTTCAGCACCAATCCCTTTAGATGCACCAGTCACGACGGCCACTTTACCTTCAAGTTTCTTGCTCATAAAAATCTCCTAAATAAAAAGTAAATAAAGTTGTTTGAAACTGGTGACCACTATAAATAAATAAAAAACACAGATAAATCACCTAAATATGCAATCACTGTGCTAATTTATTGGACAATCAAGATCAATCAGGACGTTTATGGACCGCTTTGACACCATGCTGGCATTCACAAGGGTGGTAGAGCTGGAGAGCTTTACCAAAGCCGCCATGTCGCTCAATTTGCCCAAAACCACCGTCTCCGCCCAGGTGTTGGCGCTGGAAAAACGCCTGCGTGTGAAGCTGCTGCACCGCACGACCAGGCGCATCAGCGTCACCACCGATGGCGCAGCGTATTACGAGCGGGCGATTCGATTACTCAACGAGCTCAAAGAAACCGAAGCCGCGCTTAACCAGGCTACCGTCGCTGCAAAAGGGCGCTTGCGGGTAGATGTGCCCACCCCATTGGGGCGGTTGGTGATTATT
>DATMSK010000229.1:0-2017 GCA_035565395.1 Methylophilus sp.
TGCGCCATCAAGCCACTCAGGTTAATGACCATCTCAGCCATTTCGCCTAAGGTGATGCCATACCCTTGGTCCACCATCTGCCGGATAAGCGCCACAAAGCCATCCAGGCCTTTGCTGCCCAGCTTACCTTCACCAACTTTGGTAGTGGCGGCTTGCCACAGACTGCATTCGTTTTGGCGGGCGGCTTCCTGCAATTGTTCCAGGCCGCGCGCACCGATACCACGTGGCGGGAAGTTGATGATGCGCAGCAAAGCGGTATCATCATTGGCGTTGGCAATCAGCCGCATATAGGCCAGGGCGTGCTTAATTTCAGCACGCTCGAAAAAGCGCAGGCCACCATAAACGCGATACGGGATATTAGCCGAAAACAGGGTGTGCTCAAGAATCCGTGACTGCGCATTGCTGCGGTATAGCAGGGCCATATCGCCCAATGGCACGCCTTCTTTTTGCAGCATGTTCACTTCGTCGACAATAAACTGCGCTTCGTCGGTATCGTTATACGCTTCATAAATCCGGATCGGCTCACCCTTGCCAGCGGATGTCCACAGATTCTTGCCCAAGCGGTTGCGGTTGTTGGCAATAATCGCATTGGCAGCATCCAGAATGTTGCTATGCGAACGGTAGTTTTCTTCGAGCTTGACGATATTCTGCACATTAAAGTCTCGCTGGAAATCATTCATGTTGCCGACGCGCGCGCCACGGAAAGCATAAATGCTCTGGTCGTCATCACCCACGGCAAAAATACTGTTATGGGCGCCACCCAGCAATTTCAGCCACAGGTATTGCAGACGATTGGTGTCTTGAAACTCATCGACCAATATGTATTGAAAGCGCTGCTGGTAGTGAGCACGGATATGTGGCTCACGTTCCAGCAATTCGTAACAGCGCAGCAATAACTCGGCAAAATCAGCCACCCCTTCACGGTTGCACTGCTGGTCATAGGCCGCATAAATTTCGCGTAATTTCTGGCTGTGTCCATCGTACGCATCTACAGCTTCGGCACGCAGGCCTTCTTCTTTGCAACTATTGATATAGCCCATCACCTGTTTGGGTGGATATTTTTCATCATCCACATTCATGGCTTTCATGATGCGTTTGATGGCAGACAGCTGGTCAGCCGTATCCAGAATCTGGAAGGTATTCGGCAAGCCCGCTTCTCGGTAATGTGCACGCAGCATGCGGTTGCATAAGCCGTGGAAAGTGCCTGCCCACATGCCGCGGGTATTGATTGGCAGCATGCTGGTCAGGCGTGTCAGCATTTCCTTGGCGGCCTTGTTGGTAAAGGTCACGGCCATCAGGCCCATGGGGGAGGTTTGTCCGGTCTGGATTAGCCAGGCAATGCGTGTGGTCAGCACCCGGGTTTTGCCACTCCCGGCACCCGCCAGAATCAATGCAGAGACATGCGGCAGGGTGACCGCTTGCAGTTGTTTGTCGTTTAAACCCTGTAATAAATTGGTTTCAGCTTGCATGTCTTATTATCGCATGACGTTTCTACTGGGTGGAGTGATAAATCTTCACTGCCTGAAGGTGGGAGTTAAGTTGGTGGAACTTTTTAAACAGGCCATTGCTCTTACCAATACGATGATGATGAATCATCTTTCCGCTTCTTTCCTCCCTGAGCGGAAGCCTTTACGATGAGGCCTGTTGCCCCGATTTACCCCTTAATCGGGGCTTTTTTTGTCTATTGGTTTTACACCCCACCCGAAAAGCCGGTTTGGCGCCAAGCCTCATACAGCAAAATGGCCGCCGAGTTTGACAGGTTCAGACTGCGGCTGTGTGGCAGCATGGGTAATCTGACGCGATGTTCTGGCGGGAATTGGGCACGGATGTCTTCTGGCAGGCCGCGAGACTCCGGACCGAATACAAATACATCTTCATCCTTAAATTGCAAGTCAGTGTGGCGTGTGCTGCCTTTGGTAGTGAGTGCAAACATGCGTTTATCGTGCAGCGCCTGCCTGCATTCGTCCCAGTTTTCATAGACAGTGAGCTCGGCGTATTCATGATAGTCCAGCCCGGC
>DATMSK010000230.1:0-7885 GCA_035565395.1 Methylophilus sp.
ACCTGCCGGAAATGCGTCCTTTATATAAAGAATTCACTGTTGATGAATACCTGACCATTGCTGCGCGTTTGCACAATGTGTCCAGCAAGCATATTAAGAAAGCAGTCGAGCATGCCAAAGAACGTTGTGGCCTGACACACATGAGCAAGCGGCTGATTGAAAACCTGTCCAATGGTTACCAGCAGCGTGTGGGCATTGCACAAGCCATTATTCACAACCCTATGGTCGTGATTCTGGATGAGCCGACCGTCGGCCTAGACCCGATCCAGATTCGTGATATTCGTGCCTTGATTAAAGAAATCGGCCAGGCGCACAGCGTCATTGTCTCTACCCACATTTTGCCTGAAGTGGAAATGGTGTGTGACCATGTACAGATTATCGATAAGGGCAAACTGGTATTCAACGGTGGCATTGATGTGCTCAAGCAGCAGCGTGTAGGAAACAAGTTGCTGGTTGGTTTGCGCAACGCCCCAGAGGCGGCACAACTGGCAGCGATCGCCGGGGTTGCCGAAGTGGAATCGGCCGACGGGATGTGGCGCATCCGCTTCCAGGACGGCACGCAACCCCATGAAGCGATTGTGCAGGCGGCAGTGCAACACGGCTGGGGCCTGTATCATATCGCCCCTGACCAGACCAGCCTGGAAGATGTGTTTGTGCAACTGACTTACCATGATGCAAACACTGAAGATGCCAAAGCGGCCTAAGCGGATACGGAAAAACTAAGTATGTTGAATATTGCAAGAAAAGAACTGAAGAGTATGTTCGCCTCACCAATGGGGTGGATTATTCTGGCATTGCTGACCTTCTCGTTCGGTACCTATTACCTCAACGGGGTCAATAATTATTTTGAAGTCATGTCCGGCTCCATCCGCCCCGCAGAGCGTATCGGCGTCACACAGTTTGTTGGTCAAACCGTGTATGGCCTGGCCTCATTTATCATGTTGTTTGCCGTGCCTTTACTCTCCATGCGCCTGATTTCAGAAGAGCGCCGCAGCCAGACCATGCCGTTTTTGTTCAGTGCACCGTTATCTATCAGTGAGATTGTGGTCGGCAAGTTTCTGGGCCTGGTGGTGTTTTTGAGTATTCTAGTGGTGTATATCGCCGCCATGCTGTCTACGCTCAATATTTGGGCTGATATCGATTTTGGCTATATTTTTGCCAACTCACTGGGACTGCTGCTACTGGTGTCCAGTTTCGCCGCCCTGGGCCTGTATTTCTCCAGCCTGACGGCACAGCCTATTATTGCCGGTATCCTGAGTTTTATTGCCTTGTTTGTACTGATGATCCTGGACCGCTTCTTTGCTGGTGACCCGACCAGCACCGTGCTCAAGTTTTCCTTGATGCGTCACTTCCAGTCGTTTGCCGGTGGCTTGATTGATACGGCTGACCTGGCTTATTTTGGCCTGTTTATCCTCACTTTTATTACCCTGACGATTCGTCGTCTGGATGCAGATCGTTTGCGCGGTTAAACGCGGCTTGTTTTTGAGTTTGAAAGCATTATGAAAATTAACCGTAAGTTTAGATGGCAATTGTTGGCACAAAACTGGATGTTTGTGCTGGTGTTTCTGGCGCTGGTGGTGATGTTAGGGTATTTGTCCAGCCAATACCGCTGGGCCAAGGATATTACCCAAGCTAACCGTAATATCCTGACCCAGGGCAGCGTCAATGTGCTCAAACAGATGGATGGCGACATCAATATTACCGTGTATGCCACCAACGATGATGCCAACAATGGTGACACCTTCCGCAAAGGCATGCTGGACTTTGTGGCGCGCTATCAGCGTGAAAAGAAAAACGTGTTTATCAAGTTCATCAACCCGTCTGAAGAGCCAAAAATGGCGCAAGAAGCTGGGGTGAAGGTGGATGGTGAAACCATTGTTGAATATAACAAGCGTTCCGAGCACATCACGCCACCGTTTGCCGAGCAGGAGATGACTAACTTGCTGGTACGTTTATCCCGTACCAATAACCAGCCGGTGATGTATGTGGATGGTCATGGCGAGCGTTTGCTGCAGGGCCTGAAAAACCATGACCTGGGTGAGTTTGGCAAACAGCTTGAAAGCAAAGGTTTTAAATTTGCCAATCCGGACCTGACGATTGCCCAAGCGGTGCCAGCCAATGGCGCCATGCTGGTGATTGCCGCGCCACAAGTGGATATCAGCGCGGTAGAGGCGAAAAAAATCAAAGCCTATATTGAGGCCGGCGGGAACGTATTGTGGTTGCTGGATGATGACAATTTGCATGGCTTGCAAGAGGTCGCTGATTATCTGGGGATCAAAGTTTCACCTGGCATAGTGGTTGACCGTGCGGCCGAACAATATGGCGCTGACCCGAAAATGGCGTTTGCCAGCCAATATGGCGACCATGCGATTACTCGCAATTTCATGTTGCGTACCGTATTCCCTGAAGCACATCAGATAGACGGACAGGCATCTGATGACCTGGGCTGGAAAGTGGGCCGGCTGATTGATGTCGCCCCCAATGGCTGGCTGGAATCCGACAAAATCCCGGCTGGTGCACAAAACCTGAAGGTGAGTTTTGACCAGGGCAAGGATAAAGCCGGGCCGATTAACGTCGGGGTGGCATTAGAGCGTGAGTACGGTAAAAAGGGCCAACGGGTAGTGGTGATTGGCAACGCTAATTTCCTGGCCAATACTTTCATTACCAATGGTGGTAACTTGGACTTGGGTATCAACATTATTAACTGGTTGGCCGGAGATGATCGCCTGATTACCATACAGCCGATGCCGCTCAAGGATATCAACGTGACGATTCCTGCGACAGACCAAGGTCGCCTGGTAGCCTGGAGTGTGTTTCATGCTTTCCAGTATTTGATTCCGGTCGGCTTGTTTGTCGCGGGCCTGTTCCTGTGGTGGAAGCGCCGCAAGGCTTAATGGCTAGAATCCTTAGGATGTTGTTATGAAAAAAAGATGGATTCTGAATCTGTTGTTGCTGGCCGTGGTGGTGGGCATTGCTGCGTTCCTGCATTTAAAACCTCAAGAACAGTCCCAGTCGGCCAAATTTGAGGTGTCCAGCCTGAAGATGGCCGATTTTGATGCGGTGAAAGCCGAGTTCCCGGCCAAGGCGCCTACCGTGTTCGAGAAGCAGGATGGCTACTGGATGATGCGCAAGCCATATGCTGCACGTGCGGACCAGCCGTCTGTGCAACGCATCATCTCAATTATCGCTGCGACTACTGCGACCAAGCTACCATTACAGGATGCCACCAAGTACGGGCTGGACCAGCCCGTGTTAAAGCTCGCCTTGTCCGGTACCAAAGGGGATCAGGTATTTACCTTCGGCACTTACAATCCAGTGACTGAAGAGCAGTATGTTGGCTTTGCCGGGCAGGTGTATTTGTTACCAGGACAATACAGTGAAGCGGCTTCTACACAGCCGATTGAAATGGTGGATAAAACACCTTTGTCACCAACAGAACGCAAGCAATTGGCAGGCTTTGACCTGGCGCATCTTGAACAGTGGGAAGAAAACGCACTCAAGGTTACGTTGTCCACTGAGGGTAAATGGTCTGTGAATGACCCGAATGCGAAGCCTACCCAGAATGATATGAACGAGTGGACAGATTTTAGCTGGGTGCAGGCACAAGCCGTTTCGGTAGAGGTTTATACCCCTGACCGCAAACAGGCTTACCCTTCGTTTGAAGTGTTGTTGCGTAATGGCAAAAAAATACATTTTGACAAGATGCAGGAGTCGCCGGAATATCTGCTGGCACGTCCTGACGAAGGTATTATCTATCACTTCAGTAATGACAGCGGATTTACCATGGTCAATCCGCCGGTGAATATCCAGACACCGAAAAAATAGACATGCCAGAATTACCCGAGGTTGAGGTTACGCGTCTAGGGTTGCTGCCTGTTGAGGGCGCATTCATTGAACAGGTGACCATCCGCCATCATGGCTTGCGTTGGCCCATTCCACAAGACTTGCCAAGTCGTTTGCAGGGGCGCCGCATTCTCAAGCTCAAACGCCGTGCCAAGTACATCCTTGCCGAAGTGGGCACTGCTGAGGTTGAGGGCGTCTTGCTACTGCACTTAGGCATGTCTGGCCGATTGTGTTTGCTGGAGCGGGATTTCCCGGCCGAAAAGCATGATCATTTTGATATCCGTTTTGCCGACGGACGCGTCATTCGGTTGCGCGACCCCAGGCGATTTGGCGCGGTCCTGTGGCTGGATCAGGATCCCATGCAACATGCCCTGCTTAAGCATTTGGGGCCAGAACCGCTGGAGCCTGCTTTTAATGCGGATTATTTGTACCAGCAACTGCGTACCCGCAGTGCCGCCATCAAGCCCACCATTATGGATGCCCACTTGGTTGTAGGCGTAGGGAATATTTATGCCAGTGAATCCTTATTCCGTGCCCGTATCCACCCGGAAACGCCTGCTAAAGATTTAACCCAGGCGCAATGCAAGTTGCTGGTAGAGGAGATCAAGTTGACTCTCAGTGCTGCGTTGGAGGCGGGGGGGAGTAGCTTGCGGGACTTCTTTGGTGTAGATGGTAATCCTGGTTACTTCCAGCAAACTTATTTCGTTTATGGTCGTACCGGAGAGCCCTGCCGTGTTTGCCAGCAAGCCATAGTCACAATACGGCTTGGGCAGCGCTCCACCTTCTATTGCCAGGTTTGCCAGCCGCGTATGTCCATCCGCCCTGGCAAGAAATAGTTACAACCGTTTTTTACGCCTGTTCTTCGTCGTCTGAGTCTGGCCTGATGCAATTACGTCCTGCACGTTTTGCGGCGTATAAGTGATGGTCTGCACGCTCAACCACCTGGCCCAGGGTCTCATTGGTCTGCATTTCGGCAATCCCAGCACTGACCGTGATGTGTACGATCTTGTTGTTGAAGTGGAATTGCAAGCCGGCGACGGCTGAGCGGATCAGCTCAGTAATGTCTCTGGCATATTGGAGATTGCAGCCAGACAGCAGCAGTAAAAACTCTTCTCCACCCCAGCGGCAGACCACATCCTCTTCCCGAATGTGGGATTTAATCAGTTGAGCCACCCGCGTCAACACAAGGTCGCCAGCCTGGTGACCATAAGAGTCGTTGATCTGTTTGAACAGGTCAATATCAAGCAAGACCAGGGACACCGCTTCGTCACGACGTTTGCTGCGGGCAACCGCTTGCTTGAAGTAAAACTCGAAGACCTGGCGGCTGGCGACGCCCGTGAGTTTGTCCTGGGTCGCCATCATTTCCAATTTATCGTGATAGCCACGTACAGCAAAGTGTGCCAGTGCCAGGACGAGCATGCTAATCACCACTGCAACGGCCAGGTTGATAAAGAAGGCGGTTTCGATACGTTCCGAGCTCGGGTCGTTGACCTGTTCTACGATCAGATACCAGTCAAATTCAGGGACGAGCCGGCTGTTGAGGTACAGCATATTGCCACTGCTGGTTTTAAACGAGAAAGAAGCACTCGGTGAGGTTAGCACCTTGAGGAAGGCTTTATCCAGGCCAGATTTGTTTTGTATATGCAATTCAGAGCGGTAATGGCTGCTTTGCAGCATGACTTCACCCTGGCGGTTCACAAAGTAGATTTCGCGGCCATAACGTTTCTGGTAGTTCTCGATCAGCTCCACAACTGTTTGCAGGGATAAGCCTACCCCGATCACACCAATAAATTTGCCGGACTTATCTTCGATACGGTAGTTGACGAAAATACTGAGCCGTCGCTTGTCGGCGGTATCCCGGTCAATATTGATGACATAGGGATTGTGCGAATTCTTGGTGTCAAAATACCAGTGATCATCAGGGTTGTCCGTGGAAACCCGTTTTAATACGCCGCTGGGATGGTAGTAGTTACCCGAGCTTTCAGAGACAAAAAACGCGGTAATGGTGTTATATTTTTTCTGGATTTGTGCCAGGTAGCTGGTCATCCTGCTCGCATCTTGTTCGCCATCATTGACCCAGTCAAATACAAATACATCATTGGCCATCAGGGACGAAATCAGCAGGGGTTGCAACAGGTCGCGCTGAATTTCCGAGTAAATGTTGTCACTGGTGAGCGGTAGCATTTCCTGTTGCAAACGCTCAGTGAGGGAGTCTTTGGCGACAAAGTAACCGATGAGGCTGGTCGCAACAAAGCCAATGAGCACAATTGCGCTGAGGAGTAGAGTGTAGTAACGCTTGTTAACGACCATAAATATTCAATTATCGCAAGACAGAAGATTCCAGAAAAGCATTATCATCAATATAAGATGACTTTGTTTACTTGAATAGTTGCTATTTTGGAGATGTATTCCACTAATTGTCTGATGAGTGCGGTCAGATTTAATGCGGATGAATACGTGCCGCGTGCTCGTGTAAATAACCGGTGGGGCTGTGAGGTGTCCCACCTATCTTTTGGGGTAGCAATGAGCCGATGACCATTGCGGCAGCGCTGACCAGCAATCCTACGAGTTGTGCCGGGATCAGGCTTTCTTCGCCTATCATGACTTCAATCAGCACCCAGCTGGCAATCCCGAAAATAATCGCTGCCAATGCGCCCTGGCTGGTGGCCCGTTTCCAGAATGCACCAAAAAATAAGGGGACGAATGCGCCTGCCAGAGTGACTTTATATGCACTTTCGACCATGCCAAAAATAGACAGTTCGGAGTTGAGTGCATAGAGCAGCACCATGACGGCAAAGCCGACCAGGCACAGACGCATGATGCGCAGGAAGGCATAGTCATTCATATGGGGCATGAAACCTTTGACGACGTTTTCAGCAAAAGTCACCGAAGGAGCCAATAGGGTGGCTGAGGAGCAGCTCATAATCGCAGACAGTACAGCACCAAAGAAAATGGCTTGTGCTAACAGTGGCGTATGTGTGAGTACCAGCGTGGGCAATACGCGCTGGGAGTCTGTGGTGACCAGTGTACCAAAGGTGGCCGGGTCAATCAGGGTCGCCGCATAGGCAATAAACATGGGGACAAAAGTAAAGCAAAAATAAATGCTCGCGCCCCAAATAGAGCCCCACAAGGCAATATTGGCCGTTTTTGCCGAGGTAATCCGCTGGAATACATCCTGTTGCGGAATAGAGCCCAGCATCATGGTGAGCCAGCCGCCTAAAAAGGTTAGCCACAGGCTCCAGTCGGTTGATTGGGGAAAGAAATGCAGTTTGCCGGCATTGCGCGCGTGTTCAATGACCGGGGCTACCCCGCCAGTCTGGCCTGAAACGATATTGGCGATATATAGCAAGCCACCGATCACCACGATCATTTGTACAAAGTCGAGGATGGCGACAGACAGCATGCCACCCAAGGTGGTATACGTCAGGACAATGGCCGTCCCCAGGATCATGCCCGCCTGTTCCGAAATTGCGCCATGGGAGATCAGGTTGAAAATCAGCCCCAGCGCTTTAATTTGTGCGGCAACCCAGCCCATGTAGGAGATGACAATGGCAATGGTGGTGAGTACCTCTACCGAACGGTTGTAGCGCATGCGGTAGAAGTCGCCCAGCGTCAGGATGTTAAGTTTGTAGAGGCGGCTGGAAAAGAAAATGCCTGCAATGATCAAACACATACTGGAACCAAACGGATCCGCAGCAACCCCGGTCAAGCCTTCACGCACAAAGGTGGCGGAAACGCCAAATACCGCTTCTGCCCCAAACCAGGTGGCAAAAACGGTCGCCATGACCACAGGGAGAGGCAGGTGACGGCCAGCCACGGCATAATCTTTGGTGCTGTGCACATTCCTGGCCGCAATCAGGCCGATGCCGATTGAAACCAGTAAATACGCTACGACAAACCAAATCAGCACAGCCCGTTTCCTTTGATCGATTGCAAAAGGCCGATTTTACAACAAAACCATGCTTAAACATGGTTTTCTCGCTGGGCTGGAGAGTAAAAAGGCCTGAAAATCAGGCCTTTTTACAATTCTGCACAATTTTAT
>DATMSK010000231.1:0-3593 GCA_035565395.1 Methylophilus sp.
GGATGCAAAACATGAATAAACTACTGATTGCATTACTCGTTTCTGTGATTTCAACGGCGTCTTCTTATGCGGCGGAAAGCAAAGATGATGCTGCAACGTTAGGGACTTCTAAAAGTCCTCAAGTGGATAGGCAGCAGAGCCGTACTGACAAGGGCCCCATTGGTGGATACCAGGATAGCGTCAATCATGATGCTAGCAATCTGGGTAATGCGGATAACCCGCAAGTTAAGGATCAGAGCCAACGTACGGACAAAGGCTCCGCAGACCGGCCCTTTAAAAGACACAAAAACAAGGTTTTAAGAAACAAGGATGAAAAAGCGGGAACCACCCAAGGAAACCCCGTACAGCCGACAGAGTATGAGGCTGCGCCTCCGGCAACAACCAATTAAGGTTCATCTTGTTTTGAGGTGGGATTGCTGATGCAATCCCATTTTTATGCGTTGAGATCCAATGAATAGTTGCCCCTTCACTCAGTAAATGATGTTTAACCATTTCTGGTAACCAGCACCTTTAAGAGTAAAGGTGGTCTGACGGATTCCTAATAAAAAGAGTTTTGTCTATGTCACTCGCCATCAATCGAAAACTGATTCTGACTGCCATTATCTGCTTATTGCTTTACCAGGTAGGTACCTGGATCACCATTGTCGCGGGTGCGGTATGGGGTGCAGGGGCCGCAGTTGTTGTCGCCGTGGTTTCGTATGTCTGCGCACGCCTGGCCAAACGTAGCGCCACAAGTACGATCTGGTTTTTGATCCCGACCTTGCTGTTCACGGTCATTCCTTTACTGGCGAAAGCGTGGAGTTTATTTACCAGCCAGACGGGGATTGTCGATACCCTGATCGATTTAGTGCCTCTGCTAGTGGGCTTTGTCATCCCGGTCGGTTTGTTATCCACGGTTTATCTGGATTTACGCAAGAAAACGTTTTAGCCAGGCGTAGGCCTGGCGACAGAGCGCTTTGAATCACAATCTGCAATAACCGTTATAATGACAGGCTTGACTACCCCTGATTAAGCAAACATGCAATCCAGTTATTTCGGTAAGCCGCGTTCCTCCTCCAAGTTATGGGCCATTGGTCATTGGTTTGGCCCTTATGCACCGCTGATCGTCATGTTCATCAGTGGGCTGGTGTTCCTCTCACTGACACGCCTGGGTTTGGTGGTGTGGAAATGGGAACGGGTACAAGCCACGGGGGAGCTGTGTCAGATTTTACTGCAAGGGGTTCGCGTTGATGTGATCCAGCTCGGTTTGCTGGCAATTATCCCGGTGTTGTTGTCCCCAGTGCTGGCCACGCGCAAGTTTTTCAACGTGTGGCGCGTTTTCGCGTTCTGGTGGGTGTTGCTGTCACTGGTGCTGCTGGTGTTTCTTGAAGCTGCCACGCCGGGATTTATTCTTGAGTATGACGTGCGGCCAAACCGTATTTTTGTTGAATACCTCAAGTATCCACATGAGGTGTTTGGCATGCTGTGGCAAGGCTTCAAGCCGGAGCTGTTTTTTGGTCTGCTGATGACTCTGATTGCGTTTGCACTGGTGGCTAGATTACTCAAGCCCTGGCGCGAGGCGGAGGCAAAATGGGCCAGTCCGGCCGTGTGGCTGGTATGGCCGCTGATACTGATGTTAACGGTATTTGGCATTCGCTCCACGCTCACGCATCGTCCTGCCAATCCTGCCCTGTTTGCCATTACACAAGACAGCATGGTCAACAGCCTGATCCTCAACTCCACTTATTCGGTGTTCTATGCCGCTTACAGTTTGCAGCATGAAGCCAAGTCTAGCGCGATTTATGGCAAGATGCCGCGCGAAAAAATCTTTGCCTTAACCAGCGCAAAAGACGGTGACATTCCTACGCTGACGACCCTGGTACCGTCCGTTAAACGTGATAAACCGCTTAACCTGGTGATCCTGCTGCAAGAAAGTTTGGGCGCAGGCTTTGTAGAGTCACTGGGTGGCAAACCGGTGACACCTAACCTGGAGAAGTTGAAAGACGAGGGTATCTGGTTTACCCATTTGTATGCCACGGGTACGCGTTCGGTACGTGGGATTGAAGCGGTAGTGACAGGGTTTCAGCCGACGCCATCCGATAGCACGGTCAAGCTGGATTTAAGCCAGAAAAACTTTTTTACGCTTGCGGCTTTATTATCTAAACGTGGTTACCTGACCGAGTTTATTTATGGTGGTGAATCGCATTTTGACAATATGCGCAGTTTTTTCATGGGCAATGGTTTCCAGCAAATCACCGACCAGCCTGATTTCAAGAACCCGGTGTTCGTTGCCAGCTGGGGCGCCTCGGATGAAGACTTACTCAATAAAACGCATGACCAACTAATGGCGCACCATGCCAGTGGCAAGCCATTTTTTACCCTGGCATTCAGCTCGTCTAACCATGCCCCGTTTGAATTCCCGGATGGGCGGATCACACTATATGAACAGCCCAAGGCGACTGATAACAATGCAGTGAAGTATGCCGATTATGCGATCGGTGAGTTCATTAAAAAAGCCAAGGCCAGCCCGTACTGGAACGACACCGTATTTTTGATTGTCGCGGACCACGATATCCGTGTCCGTGGAGATTCACTGGTGCCGATTGAGCATTTCCATATTCCGGCCCTGATTTTGGGTGGTGCGGTACAGCCGAAAACGGTAGATGCGATTGCCAGCCAGATTGACTTGCCGGTTACCGTATTGTCATTGATGGGCATAGAAGCCCAGCACCCGATGACCGGGCATGATTTGTCCAATCTGGGTGCAGATTATCGTGGCCGCGCCATGATGCAGTACAACTATAACTTCGGCTGGATGCAGCAGAAGGGAACGGATGCTGCTGAAAACGAGGTCGTGGTATTGCGAGAAGGTAAACCGCCTGCATTTGGGCACTATGATCCGGTCAGCAAGCAATTGCAAAATACGCCAGCCCCTGCAGATGCCAATGATTTGGCGGAGCGTGCCTTGGCCAACAGTCTGTTACCGGCTTTGTTGTATAAAGAACAGCGTTATCGTTTGCCTGAGTAGGGATCGTTTTGAAGAAGCCTCAACCTTCCATGCTCACGCGCCAGGTCATCATTGATGGCCTGAAATATATTTTCTCCGGGCGCTTGTGGCTAAAAAATAGTCACCTGCCCGCGATTAATCACACGGTTCCAGAGGATTTCACCGGGTTGTGTGTCGCCAGCAACGCGGACCCGGCCACAGACAGTTATGTGTTGGAGCAGTTGCTGGCACTAGGTGTCAAGCGTGTACGCCTGGATATCAGCAATGACGAAGCGCGGCCTTTCCAGGAACGTTTTTTACGCCAGCTGCTGGCTAACGGTTTCTCTGTGACCGTACATGCGGTACAGCCTTACGAGGACGCCAAGAATATGCGTAGCAGCCAGGCGCAGGCAGGCTGGAAGCAATTTATAGAAGAACTTTGCCAGGCCTACGCAGGTAGCATCGCTGCGCTTGAAATTGGCAACACAGTGAATCGTAAAAAGTGGGCTGGCTATGATATGCCTGGGTTTATGGCCGCCTGGCAGATTGCTTATGACCTCGCCCGGCAGTACCAGGTGACGGTGATCGGTCCCAATATTCAGGATTTTGAGCCGCTGTACAACATCAG
>DATMSK010000232.1:0-3897 GCA_035565395.1 Methylophilus sp.
AGCCTGGCAATTCCGGGGCGTACAGGATCATAAATCAGGGGCTGATCGCTCAGTGTTTCAGCTTGCTCAGCAACATACTGCCGGGCAGCCTGGCTAAAATCTGTTAAGAACTGCTCAACCAAACTGTACTCGGTCGCTTCTGCTTTCATGACGGCAATGTAAGTTGCCGGTGGAAATTGCATGGCCATACGCTCTTGTAACAAATTATCAGCAAACTCAGCAAAGTTTTGTTCGCGTAACGCCTCGAATAGGGCATGCTGCGGAAAAGCGGTTTGTATCAACACCTCCCCAGGCTTGTCGCCACGACCTGCACGGCCCGCGACTTGCATCAATTGGGCGAACAGGCGCTCACTGGCACGATAATCCGGGCTGTATAACGCACTGTCAGTATCCAGCACACCTACCAACGTCAAGTTGGCAAAGTCATGGCCTTTGGCCAACATTTGTGTGCCGATCAGAATATCAATTTGACCAGCATGCACCGCGGATAACAGCTCCGTTAAAGCATCTTTGGCCTGTATGGTGTCCCTATCCACGCGCGCCACCCGCGCTTGCGGGAATAATTGCTGCAAGGTTTCCTCAATACGCTGCGTCGCTTGGCCAACCGGGCGTAAATCGGGATTGCCGCAACTAGGACATTGCACCGGAATCGGCTGCTCATCCCCACAGTGGTGACACCGCAACACGCGTTGCCGTAAATGCAAGACGGCTTTGGCAGAACAACGTCTGCAATCGGCCAGCCATTGACAGGCTGAACAATGCAACACCGGCGCATAACCGCGTCGGTTAATAAACAGCAGGCTTTGCTCTCCTCGTTGTAAACGAAGCTCTATAGCTTGTTTTAATTGAGGGGTCAAACCGGCTTCTGGTGGACTATGCGTGGTATCAATACAAAAAATGCGGGGTAATTTAGCCTGAGCCGCGGCACGTTTGTGTAGCGTCAGCAACCGATAACTGGGTTTTCTGGCCACACGCTCACCATGCCCTCGGTCACCAACGGCGTTATACCAACTTTCGAGCGAAGGCGTGGCACTGCCGAGCACCACAGGAATATTGCATTGTTTGGCGCGCACCAGCGCCACATCGCGCGCATGATACCGCATGCCATCCTGCTGCTTGTAAGAAGTATCATGCTCTTCGTCCAAAATCATCAGCTTGAGGTGGGGCATGGGCGTAAAAATACTCAAGCGCGTACCAATCACGATCCGAGCCGCGCCAGATTGGGCGGCTTGCCAGTTTTGCAAGCGCTCACTTTCACTCAAATGGCTATGCAGCGTGGCCAAGGGAAACTGACTTAAACGACTACGAAACCGGCTTTCCAGTTGTGGGGTGAGGTTGATCTCGGGCACCATAATCAACGCTTGAGCCTGGGGCTCGGCAAGCACCTTTTCCAACAAGCGGATATATACCTCGGTTTTGCCCGAGCCCGTGACACCAAACAACAGCCAGGGCTGGAAACGATTCAAGTTGCCTAAAATCGCATTGACCGCATACGCCTGTTCATCGTTAAGCGTCGGTGCCAGGCCTGAGGCCGGCATTGAAGGGCGGGTGGCAATCACTTCACGCTTACTGACATAGCCGCCATCAAGTAACAGCTGCATCGCTTTACGCCAGGTTGCAGACACTTCGCTCAGCATAGCCTCACTGCATTCGTCATGCTGCTGCAGCAATGCTACTAATCTGGACAACACTTGTTGCCGCTTACCCACAAAATCATCCGGGATAGATTGCACCAAGCGGTATAGCCACATTTTGCGGGAGACCGCAGGCTTAATCTGGCGTAAACGTAAAGGCAAACTAGACAGCACGGTTTGACCAAAAGGATAGTGGTAATAGTCCGCGCAAAATCGCAGCAGCTTTAAAGTCGCTGCATCAAATGGCACATCGTCAAACACTTGCAATATGGATTTGAGCTTGGATTGTGGCACGTCGGTCTCGGTCACCAACGCCATCACTATGCCAACCAGTTGCCGCCCGGCGAAAGGCACCACCACACGATTACCCTCCCGGATTGGCAAGCCAGGATTCACATAATCAAACCAGCGGTCCAGTGGCACGTCTAATACCACACGCACAATACTGGCGGCGGAATCAGCAACAGGGACGGGAGCATCAGGATACATGGGTGAAAATGGTTTATTAGGTTAAAATGGCGGTTTGACTAATCAGTACCATTTTAACCTTGAAACAAACGATCACAGAACTCATTCTGCAAGCGGTCAAACCGCTGCTAGAAGACACTTCCAGCCTGAATATTATTCTTGAGCGGCCAAAGTCTGCCGAGCATGGGGATTTTGCGACCAATATCGCCATGCAGTTGGCCAAACCGTTAAAACAAAATCCTCGTGTAATTGCACAAAGCATTATCGACAGCCTGCCAGCAAATGATGTCATCAGCAAGGTTGAAATCGCTGGGGCTGGCTTTATCAATTTCTTTCTATCGGCTGACAGCAAGCAGGGGATTGTTAAAGATATTTTTACGGCGGGTGAGGCCTTTGGCCGCAACACTGCCGGGCAGCAGCAAAAAGTGCAGGTCGAATTTGTTTCCGCTAACCCGACCGGTCCCTTACACGTCGGCCACGGACGTGGTGCCGCTGTCGGTGATTGCTTGTGCCGCCTGCTGGATGCCAATGGCTGGGACGTCACACGTGAGTTTTACTACAACGATGCCGGTGCCCAGATTGATAACCTGACCAAGTCCGTGCAGGCCCGTGCGCAAGGCATTTCCCCTGAAGACGCGGCTTTCCCTGAAGATGGTTATCGCGGTGACTATATTGCAGAAATTGCCCAGGCTTACCTGGCCAAAGCCACGGTCACTGCAGATGACATGCAAGTGACAGCCAGTGGCGATATGAATGACGCCGAGTCAATCCGCAAGTTTGCCGTGGCTTATTTACGTCACGAGCAAGACCTGGATTTACAAGCCTTCCAGATCAAATTTGATGTGTTTTCGCTGGAAAGCGCTCTCTACAGCGAAGGCAAAGTAGAAAACACCGTGCAGGCACTGATCGCCAGCGGTCATACATATGAGCAGGATGATGCATTGTGGCTACGCACCACGGACTTTGCGGATGACAAAGATCGCGTCATGCGCAAGAAAGAGGGCGGTTACACTTATTTTGTCCCAGACGTGGCTTACCACCGCGAAAAATGGAACCGCGGTTTCAAGCGTGTGATTAACGAGCAGGGCGCAGACCATCACAGCACCATTACGCGTGTGCGTGCCGGCCTGCAAGCGCTCAATGTAGGCATTCCACAAGGCTGGCCAGAGTATGTGTTGCACCAGATGGTGACCGTCATGCGCGGAGGTGAAGAGGTCAAACTCTCCAAACGCGCAGGCAGCTACGTCACCCTGCGTGACCTGATTGAAGAGGTCGGTTGCGATGCCACGCGCTATTTCCTGGCTGCGCGCAGCCCGGACTCTCAACTGGTATTTGATATTGACCTGGCACGCGCACAAACCAACGATAACCCGGTTTACTATATCCAGTATGCACATGCCCGTATTTGCAGCGTGCTCAACCAATGGGGCGGTGACAGCGCAAGCCTGGCTGACGCTGAATTGTCCCCCCTGCAAAGTGCTGCCGAAACTGCACTCATGCAAAGCTTGAGTCAATACCCGGAAGTCGTCTCTACGGCCTGCCAGGCACTGGCACCGCATATGATTGCCAACTACCTCAAGGAACTAGCCAGTGCCTTGCATAGTTATTACAATGACACCAAATTTTTGGTAGATGAATCGCAAATCAAACTGGCACGCCTGGCACTTATTACAGCGACGCGTACTGTGCTTCGCAACGGCCTGGCCTTACTGGGCGTCAGCGCACCAGAAAAAATGTAAGCCTTTTTAATGACCGCCTGAACTGATTGGTAAATTAATACATGAGCCGCGATTAC
>DATMSK010000233.1:0-7095 GCA_035565395.1 Methylophilus sp.
TTTGATACGAAACACATCTTTTAGAGGGTTCACAATGGCCAGAAACGAAATTCAAGCTACAGTGAATAGATGTGCAAAACGGGAAAAGCTTGTTGGACTCTTCCCGTTTCAGAATTGCGGCATTATAGCCTAAATTGGCAACCCACTCAAGGGCAACTAAGAGGCAAAAAAACGATTGATGCTTAAACCTGATCGATGAAAAACCTACTTGATATCAGTTTTTCTCAAACCCCAGTACATCACGCATATCAAACAACCCTTGCGGCTTATCTGCCAGGAACTTGGCTGCGCGCAATGCACCCTGTGCAAACGTGGCACGGCTTGAGGCTTTATGTGTCAACTCGACCCTTTCACCTACACCCGCCAGCACCACGGTATGGTCACCAACCACATCACCACCACGCAACGTAGCAAAACCAATTGTGCCTGCTTCACGCTCACCGGTAACGC
This sequence comes from Methylophilus sp., assembly GCA_035565395.1. Classification (GTDB taxonomy): domain Bacteria; phylum Pseudomonadota; class Gammaproteobacteria; order Burkholderiales; family Methylophilaceae; genus Methylophilus. Next base: position 451 of record DATMSK010000233.1, read on the forward strand.
CTTCGCGGGCATATACGGCACAATCCTTGAGTGCTTTATCAATGCCTTTGGCTGCAGCCTCGCCCAAACGTAGTGCCGTGCCTGACGGCGCGTCCACTTTGTGGCGATGATGCATTTCAACCACTTCAATATCGTAGCCTTCATTGAGCACGCGTGCGGCCTGTTCAACAAGGTTAATCAAGAGCGTCACACCCACACTCATATTGGGTGCGAATACGATGCCAATTGTTTTAGCTGCGGATTCAATACTTGCTTTTTCAGCCTCACTAAACCCTGTCGTACCGATGACCAGCTTCACATTCGCCTGTTGGCAGGCTTGCAAATACTGCATACTGGCTTCCGGACGCGTGAAATCCACCAGCACATCAGCACCAGCTAACGCGGCTTTGATATCTGAAGTAATTTTTACTCCGCTCACCTTGCCAAACTGCTCGCCTGCATCCCTACCTATCATGGCGCTTTCAGCACGGTCAAGTGCCGCATGCAACTGCAAGCCGTTATCAGAAAAAACGCCATCCAATAAGGCATGCCCCATACGACCAGACACACCAGCAATCACTACTTTCAACATAACTCGCTCAATAACTCTTTAATAATTTAAACCACATCCATCAGCTATTGTATTAAAAACCGATTTGTTCCAACACACCGTCCAGATGCTCTACACTCTCTTCAGGCGCAGTCACCTGCTGTTTGCTGGCAGTCACCTCTGCGCCACTCGCGACACCTTCCCTGACAATCAGCCAACGGTTACTTGCGGCATCCAGCTTCAATTGCAGGCGTTTTACCACTTCATCACGATAGGCCTTAGCAGCATATTTTTGCGTAAATGTGGCTACCGCAGTGTCGCCGTCGCGGGTCACGCTCACATTTGTGATATCCAGACTGATCTTGCCCTGCTGTGGTGACAGGCGCTTTTTACGCTGCGCTTCCCAGGCACTCTTGCTTGGCAAGCCTTCCGGCACAAACTCTGGAGAGTAAGCCGACAGGTAGGCATTGATGTTTTTACTGCGCCAAGCCTGCGCCCAAACATCAATCGCCGATTCAACACTGACATCCGCCGCAGGCGCCACCGTTGGTGTGGCTTGTGTCGTTGGCGTGACCGGCTCGATCACATCCACCTTGGATGGTGCTGCAGCAACCGCTGGCAAGGTGGTGATAGGTGCAACACGTTCACGTGCAATCAACCAGCGTTTCTGCACTGGTTCATACCGCATTTCCAGTGTTTTGGCCAATTTATCCTTATAGGCTTTCGCTGCATATGTTTGTTCAAACTGCACGGTCGCCGTTGTACCGTCACGCTGAATTTGCACGTCATTCAAGACTAATGTAATGGTTCCCTGACCTGCAGACAGCCGCTGCTTGCGTTGCGCTTCCCACGCTTTTCTGGAGGGCAGCCCTTCCGGCACGAAGTCAGGTGCATAAGCAGCCAGGTAACTTTTAACATCCTTGCTACGCCAGGCTTGTGCCCATGCGGCCACGGCCTGGTTGATTTCAGCATCCCCCGCAGGTGCTTCTTGAGCCGCAACAGGCGAGGCAGATGGTGTTGGCTCATCCACCTTGGCCGCTGGCTGCTCGGCTTCAGGTTGGGCAACCACTGGCTTGTCTTCGGCCGCAGCCAGTGCTGCAACTGGTGCAACCTCTTTCACGGCAGGCTTGCTGGCAGATGGCGGAGGTGGTGGTGGCAATTCAGGTTCCGGCTCAGGTTCTGGCAACTGCTCAGCCACAAAGGTCGGTGATGGTTCTGCGGCCGCATCCGCTTTGGGCGCCACGCCTTTTTCAGTCACTTGACGTGCTTCAGCGTCAGTTGAAGGCGCGTTTGCCTCTGCCATATTCCCCTTAACCATTTCCGCTTCAGTAGGAATGACAGGAGCGACATATTCACCTTCAGGAATGTATGGAATCACCTCATCATCTTCAATGGTCGCTTCCGCACCAGGCGCCTGAGGCACTGTTTTTTGTACCTCAGTGCGTTGTAATGTGGATTTTTGCTCGATAGGCTTGGACTCGGCAGGCTTGGCTGTTGTTGCTGCAGCCACGGAAGCCGCAGCAACAACCGGCGCGACAACGCTCTTCGCAGCAGGAGTAGCTTTTGCTGCATGTGGCAATACTGGCTCAGGCTCTGCCGCCGCGACAGGCTCCGCCATGGGTTCCTGCTGGAAAACAGGGGGTGGCTCAACCGTATCGGCAATTTGAGCGGCCATTTCTTTCTCATTGACCGGATGGGTTTTCGCTTCAGTCACCTGGTTTGCTGTGGCATCCAGGTTACCTTTAGCCATTTCTTCTGGGGTTGGAGCTGCCTGGTATTCACCTTCGGGAATATAAGGAACAACCTCTTCCTCTGCCACAGGCGGCGTCAAAGACGGATTAGAGGTATTATTCGCCTCGGCAGCAGGCTGCACTTTCGCAGATTCTGCTTTGGCAGGTTCAGCAACTTTGCTCTCTGGAGTGACCGCAGCAGTGGCAGCAGCGGCTGTGGTCGCTTCTGTTGCTTTATCACTGGCCGCACCTTCCTCAGACTCCCAGAACTTCAGCCTTTCCGTCCAACTCTGTGCTTTTGCTTCTTCGCCCTTTTTCTGAGGCGCCTCTACAATTGTTTTTACATCAGGATTTTCTGCAGATGGGATCACATCACCGCGCACCGATACCAGGCTATCCTTATCAAAATCAAGAATCACCCTACGCTTCTCGATGATCTTTCCCTCTTTGCGCAACTCATAAAAGTAATCCCAGCGGTTATCTCGGAAACTATCCACAATTAATGGTGTCCCCATGATGTAGCGCACTTGCGAGCGCGTCATCCCTGGGCGCAACTGCAACAACATCTTGGAAGTGACAACATTACCTTGCTGAACTTCCATCTTGAAAGGCTTGACTGAAGGAAGCTTGGCACCGCACCCACTCTCCAGAGATGCGACAACCAATACAAATAAGATAGAATTACGCATTGGATTCACTTTATAATCGGTATATTCATAACAGTAGTAATATACCACGTAGTTTCGCCAATCAAATACGCCGGACGACTTAACCACTTACAAAACATGGACAAAACCTATGCATGATCCCAAAGACCTCAAAAATGCAGGCCTGAAAGCGACGCTACCTCGGCTGAAAATCCTGGAGTTGTTCGAAAACAGTGAGCAACGCCATCTCTCAGCTGAAGATATTTACAAGATCATGATTACCAATGGTGAAGATGTTGGCCTGGCAACCGTTTACCGCGTACTGACCCAGTTCGAACAAGCAGGACTATTGGTTCGCCACCATTTTGAAAGTGGCAAGGCCGTGTTTGAACTGAATGAGGGTAGTCACCACGACCACATCGTATGCATCAAATGCGGACGCGTCGAAGAGTTTTACGATGAAGAAATTGAAAAAAGGCAAAAAACCGCAGCTGAAAAATATGGATTCAGCATGCAGGATCACTCACTCACCATTTATGGTGTGTGTAAGAAACAGCCCTGTACTGAATAATTGCCCGGGTTAATGGTGAGGTGTGACATTAACCCGTTAGTACTCCTTGATACGATTTGGCTGACCTAACACCCATTCCTGAACACTACGCCACCGGTTTTCCGCCCATTGTGGGCCTCAATCCACGTATATTGATTCTGGGCAGTCTACCGGGCGCCGAATCTCTTAAACAGCAACAGTATTATGCGCATCCGCAAAATGCGTTTTGGAAGATGCTGGAAGCGTTATTCAATATCCCGGTAAACGCCTCTTACACCGAGCGTTGTGAAGGTGTGAAGTCAGCTCACCTGGCGATTTGGGACGTTTGCCATTCAGCCTGCCGCCCGGGCAGCTTAGATAGCGCCATCAGCGCAGAAACGGTGATCGCCAATGATATTCACGGCTTGCTTGCAGAAAACTCTACAATCAAACTAATTGCGTTTAACGGGAATACTGCCGCCACCCTATTTAAGAAACATATTAAAGCATTGCCGCTAGTAGACACCATTATCTTACCCTCCACCAGTCCGGCCCATGCCAGCCTGCGCTTTGCAGAAAAGCTGGAGCGTTGGCAAACATTACAAACTAGGTGATGAGTCCCAACATTTCCCGGGCATGATTGCGAGTGGTTTCAGTGATTTGCAAGCCACCCAGCATACGGGCAATTTCTTCTACGCGCTCATCCGCGCCTAAGGGACGAATGCGGCTTAATGTGGCGCCTTGCTGCTCAGACTTGCTGACCTGTAAATGCTGCTGCGCCTGCGAGGCAACTTGTGCCAGGTGCGTAATGACCAACACCTGACGGTGCCGGCCCAGTTCGCTAAGCAAACGCCCCACCACTTCTGCCACGCCACCACCAATACCGACATCGACCTCATCAAAAATCATGCATGGCACTGTGCCCAAGGAGGCTGTTGTCACCTGTAGTGCCAAGCTAATGCGAGACAACTCACCGCCGGAGGCGACTTTATTGAGCGGACGAGGTTCAACGCCGGCATGACCAGCCACCAGGAACTCCACTTGCTCCAAACCATGCGCCGCAGGTTCACCAGGCGTTAAAGCAACCGCAAACTGGCCACCTTTTAAGGACAGCGCCTGCATTTGTTCTGTGATGGTTTTAGCCAGCTTATGTGCAGCTTGTTGCCTAGATTGAGAAAGTTGGCCAGCTTGATCATGATAAGCTTGCCAAGCCAATTGTACCTGCTTAGCCAAGGCACCATCATCGGCAAAACCCTCCAACTCTGTGACACGTTGCAGTTGCTGGGCCAGCAGTTCAGGCAGCTCATCAGGTTTAATGCGGAACTTGCGCGCAGCGCCATGTATTGCCTGGATACGCGCTTCTACCTCAGCGAGGCGTTCGGGATCCAATTCACTTTTTTGCAGATATCGATTGAGTGCTCGACTGGCTTCCTCCAGTTGCACCACCGCAGAATCCAGAGTTTCAGCAATCGGCTGCAATCCGGCATCTATCGCCTGTAACTCGGCAAGTTTGGTTTGTGCTTGCGAGAGCAAGTCTAGCGCATTCACCTCATCGCCTTCACTCATCATGTGCAGGCTGGCTTCCATGCCACTCAACAAACTGGCACCATTGCTTAAGCGAACATGCTCCTGCTGTAATACCAGCCATTCATCGCTGGAAAAACCCAGTTGCTTCAACTCTCGTGTACTGTCTCGCAGCTCAGCCAGCTCATCTGCAAACTGGCTGGCATTTTTCTCATAGGCCAGTTGCTGCTGCTGGAGTTGCGACCAGTCTAGGTATAACTTAGTCACCTGTTTTGCCAGTGGCGACACCTGTGCATAAGCATCCAGGATCTCGCGCTGGGTAGCCACCTTTAACAAAGAGTGATGAGCATTCTGGCTGTAAATATCAATGAGGGTTTCGCCTATTTCGCGCAACTGGCCTACCGTGGCTGACGCACCATTAATAAAAGCACGGGTACGGCCATCGGCATAAATCACGCGCCGTAATACCAAAGCATCATCTACATCCATTTCCTGCGCTAGCAGCCAGTCCCTTGCGGCCTGATTATCGACTATATCAAAAGTGGTTGAAATTTCTGCCTTTTCACACCCCTTGCGCGTGACGTCACCTTCATTACGTGCACCCAGGCTTAAAGATAGGGCATCTATCAGGATGGACTTACCCGCACCAGTCTCTCCAGTGAGCGCGGTGTATCCTGCTGAGAACTCAAGTTCCAGCGTATCAACAATGACAAAGTCTCGGATAGAAAGGGCTTGTAGCATGGTGAATGGCAGGGCTGTATCAGCCCCAGTTTAATTTGTTGCGCAACATATCAAAATAACAATAATCTTTGGGGTGCACCAGCTTGATTTGCTGTGGCGCACGCTCAATCCGCACATGATCACCTACGGCCAGTGGATATTGGCCCTGGCCATCATAACTGATCTGGGCATCCGCAGCATTCACAACAATCACCTCAATCACGCTACAGGCAGGCACGGTAATTGGCCGGTAACTAAGCGTATGTGGACTAATCGGCACAATCGAAATCGCTTCGAGGTCAGGATGCATAATCGGGCCGCCGGCAGACAAACCATAAGCAGTCGTCCCAGTCGGCGTGGTTAAAATCAGGCCATCAGAACGCTGACGAGACACAAACTGCCCGTCGACATGAACTTCCAGCTCAATCAGGCGGAAAGCACTTTTAATAACCACATCATTGAGCGCAACTGTTTGTTTAATCACTTGCTCGCCGCGGGTCACCACAGATTGCAACAATATGCGTGACTCCAGCTGATGTTCTCCCTGCAAAATTCTGTCCAGATCATCCAGCATATGATCGGTTTGCAAATCTGTCAGAAATCCAAGGCGGCCGCGGTTAATGCCAATCAGCGGCACGCCTGTATCCCGCAGAGCACGGCCAACACTCAGCATGGTTCCGTCTCCGCCCATCACAATCACCAGGTCTGACTTGCTACCAATATCATCTAGGCTCGCGAGCTCAAAACCTTTGTCTTCTATAAACTGCGCAGTACGCTCTTCAATACACACATGCAAACCGTGCAACAACAGGTGCTGTGCCAAACGGCTTAAATCACTTTGCATTTGCTGCAAAGCGGCGGCGTCCATGTATTTTCCAACAATGGCGACTGAACGGAATGTAGATTGCATGGCCGCATTAAAGCATAGAAGCCTCGAACTGAAAAGCACAAGGGGCTGTTATCGCA
>DATMSK010000234.1:0-13228 GCA_035565395.1 Methylophilus sp.
TTCAGCCATTTCAAGGATTTTGCCAACCTGGTCAATGTTGTAGCGATGGATAACCACATTCAGCACCATGGGATAGCCATGGGACTTGATCATGGCAGCCACTTTTTTCTTCAACTCAAACGTGCGGGTATTGGTAATAAAGTTGCTGATATCTTCAGTCACATCATGCATGGAAAGCTGGATGTGATCCAGGCCGCCTTCTTTAAATGCCTGGATGCGCTTTTCAGTCAGGCCCACACCGGAGGTGATCAGGTTGCTGTAATAGCCCAACTTATGCGCTTCAGCGACAATCTCTTCAATATCATCACGCAATAAAGGCTCACCACCAGAAATGCCCAATTGAATAGCGCCCATTTTACGGGCGTCACGTAAAGCGTTGATCCACTGCTCTGTGCTTAATTCATTTTTGGTGTGCTTGTCATAATCAGTAGGGTTATAACAAAATGCACAATGCAGCGGGCAACGATAGGTCACCTCGGCCAATAGCCATAAAGGCTGCTTTTGAGTCACACTTGCTGCAACACCATTATTCAACTGTGCCATCATGCCCTCCTTTCGGATTAATTCACTTTGCGTAACCAGGCTTTACCAACAGCCAGGTCAAACATGCCGAGGATGTCATTCTCAATATCCTCGGCATCCGGAAAGGTTGTTTTCAAGTCGGCCACAATATCGCCTACACTCACTTTGCCGTCGACACGCTTGAGTATCTCTCCCGCGCCACCATGCAGCTTGATCATGCCTTCCGGGAACAAGAGGACATAACTTTGCTGTGCTTCTTCCCACTGAAAACGGTGGTGCAAGGCAATGGCATAAATGTCTGAGTGCTGAATATTGTTTTCCATATCTCTACTTTCAAATGCCCAAGTCAGGCGACAAGCTAATTTTCAATCTTGATGACCGGCTGACGCAGGTAATCGCGGCCTTCGGTTTTAATCTCGGTGGAAGCCAGCATAATAGAGTCTGCGATCACCCACAGCACATTCAGCTTGAATTGCAGGATTTCCAGCGCTTTGACCTGCATTTCGCGCGAAGTACTGAAATAATCCAAAGTCACACTCAAGCCCTGCTCAACATCGCGCCGTGCCTCAGTCAGGCGTTTTTTGAAATACATCAAGCCCTCTTCCTTAACCCAAGGATACATACTGGGCCAGGAGCTGATGCGTTGCTGGTGGATATGTGGTGCAAACAACTCGGTCAGGCTGGAGCACACGCTTTCCTGCCAGGGACGCTGTTTAGCAAAGTTGATATACGCATCCACTGCAAAACGAACCCCGGGGGAAACCAGTTCCAGGCTAGTCACTTGCTCACGTGTCAGCCCAACAGCCTCACCCAATTTAATCCAGGCTTCTATGCCGCCAATCTGGCCATCCACGCCATCGTGGTCTGTAATACGCACGATCCATTGCTTGCGGACTTCTTTGTCTGGGCAATTAGACAAGATGGCGGCATCCTTCATCGGAATCGCGATTTGGTAGTAAAAACGGTTGGCGACCCAGCATTGCAGCTGCTCTTTGGTTAACTTGCCTTCATACATCATCACGTGAAATGGATGATAAATATGGTACCCCTGCCCTTTTTCACGAAGTTTTGCCTCAAACTCTTCACGGGTCCAAGGCAAGTGTGCCTGAGTCACTGCATTCATTTTGCTCTCCTATAGAATGATGTCCATGCCGTCATACGCCACCTCGATTTTGTGTTCATCGAGGATCGCACGCTCGGCGGAATCTTCCCTTAAAATCGGGTTGGTATTGTTGATATGAATCAGCACTTTACGCACTGCTTTATTCATACCAAACTTGTCCAACTCTTCTATCATGCCGCCCGGGCCAGATTGCGGGTTATGGCCGATACTGCGTGCGGTCTTGGTCATCAACCCCATGTCCAGCATTTCAGTATTCGTCCAGAATGTCCCGTCAACCATGATGCAATCCGCCTGGTTCATCAGTGGTGGCAAATGTGGCTCAATCTCTGCCAACCCTGGTGAATACCAGCATTTTTTGCCGGTGGATATTTCTTCAATCAACACACCGATGGTGTCGCCCGGATGAGGATCATTGCGGTGTGGAGAATATGGAGGTGCCGCACTCTTCAGTGCGACAGCGGTAAAGCGCAAGTTAGGTACACCCGGGATTTCAAAACTGTGGGCATTGCTGACATCACTGGCATCAATAGCGATTTCATGGTGGTTAATGCCACAGTAATGACCAAGAATATTCAGGATCTGGTTACCGGTAGTCAGGTCTTCGTATACCATCTTTGTGCAATAGATTTCACGTTTGACCTGACCTTCACGCAACATGAACAAGCCTGTGGTATGGTCAATCTGGGCATCAATCAGCACAATGCCCTGGATACCGGTATCACGTACACCACGCCCTGGTTGCAATGGGGCAAACTCCTGGATTTGCTGCAATACATCAGGTGAAGCGTTAAACAATACCCAATCCACGCCATTACTGGAAACACAAATTGATGATTGTGTGCGACGTTTGGCTTTGATCGTGCCTTTACGCAAACCATCACAGTTTTGACAATTACAGTTCCACTGCGGAAAACCACCGCCAGCCCCAGCACCTAATACGTGTATATGCATAATCGCTCGTTATTCAATTCGTTGATTCATAGTTGTTGCAAAGAGTTTCGAGGACCATCATACAACAATAATGGATGACTACCCTATGATTGCCTGCACCTCCTGCAGCATGTCATCTTTCGATGCCTGCTTAGTAAGACTGGCATCATACGCATGCGTTGCATGATCAGCCTGCTAGAGACAATGATTCCCTGCTCATGATTTTCATGAGCAGGCATGGCAAGTGGATTAAGAGCATAAAAAAACCGCGCTCATAGGCGCGGTCTTGTGCTGCATTTGTAAAACTATTCCTCTGCCGCACGCTTCTCACGACGTGTTTTTACAGCGGTGGCCAGCGTTTCCAACACGGCAACGGAGTCTTCCCAGCCGAGGCAGGCATCTGTAATCGACTGGCCATAGTTGAGGCTGCAACCGGGTGAGTGATCCTGGCGGCCTTCGTTCAAATGCGACTCTAGCATCACGCCAATAATGCGCGCATCTCCACCAGATACCTGCACTGCGACATCGTCGACAACAGCAATCTGGTTTTTATATTGTTTTTGGCTATTCCCATGACTGCAATCCACCATCAACACGGGCGCCAGGCCAGCGTCTGCCAGTTGATCGCACACTGCAGCCACACTTTGCGCATTGTAATTCGGGGCCTTGCCACCACGTAAAATCACATGGCAATCTTCATTGCCTTTGGTCGCAAAAATGGCTGACTCACCTTCTTTAGTCATCGACAGGAAGTGGTGCGGACTTGCTGCCGTTTTAATTGCATCGATGGCAACTTTCACCCCACCATCCGTGCCATTCTTGAACCCCACCGGACAAGATAAGCCTGAAGCGAGCTCACGGTGAATTTGTGATTCGGTGGTGCGTGCACCAATTGCCCCCCAGCTGACGAGGTCAGCCGTGTATTGTGGTGACACCACATCCAGAAACTCCGTCGCCGCCGGTACGCCAATTTCGTTCACATCCAGCAAAAAACGGCGAGCTTTTTCAAGGCCTGAGTTAATGTCATAGGTCCCATCTAAGTGAGGGTCGTTGATCAGGCCCTTCCAGCCTACTGTGGTACGTGGCTTCTCGAAATAGACGCGCATCACAATCAACAACTCGCCCGCCAGGCGATTACGCACATCAAGCAAGCGTTTCGCGTATTCCATGCCAGCATCAGTATCGTGAATGGAGCATGGTCCAATAATTACCAGTAAGCGATCATCCCCTTGATGCAGGATATGATGAATCGCCGTGCGCGTTTTTAGGATATTCTGCGTGCTGACTGTACTTTCTTGTAGGCGTGACAACAGCTCCGCTGGTTTTACCAGTGGTTTGATCTCCAGCACCCGTACATCATCGGTCGCTAATTTTTCGTATACAGTCATGTTGTTAGAATCTTTTCCAGCACTTCTAGAAAGCGCGCATTTTCGCTAAATAGGCCAATGCTCACGCGCAAATAGTCTGGCATATCATAATTGGCCACCGGGCGCACGATCACGCCATGCTTGAGCAAAGCCTGGTTGACGGCACTGGCATTGGTCACTTTAAAACTGACAAAGTTGCCAAAAGAAGGAATGTAGCTTAAACCCAGTTTGTTCAAGCCTTGTGTAACCTGGGCCATACCGGCCTGGTTCGCCGCATAACTGCGTGCGACAAAATCCTCATCCTGCAGCGAAACTGCCGCAGCCACTTGTGCCAGGCTGTTGACATTAAATGGCTGACGCACACGGTTCATCAAATCCGCCAAGGTCGCATGCATGAGGCCAAAACCCACACGCAAACCTGCAAGGCCATAAGCCTTGGAAAATGTGCGTGAAATGATCAGATTCTCAAACTCAGCTAGCCAGCCAATCGCTTCAGATTTGTCGGCCGCTGAAAGATATTCGTCATAGGCTTCGTCCAATACCACCAGGATATGTTTGGGCACTTGACGCAAAAAGTCCTTCAAAGCTGGCTTGCTAATCAGCGTACCTGTTGGGTTATTCGGGTTGGCGACAAATATCAATTTGGTTTTAGTGGTGATTGCCTTTAAAAAAGCAGGCAAATCATGGCCAAAATCAACAGCGGGAACCACTACACCAGTCGCGCCTACGGCCTGTGTCACCAATGGATAGACGGCGAACGCATGTTGCGAATAAATAGCCTCATCGCCAGCCGTCAAGAAGGCGCGCGCAGCCAACTCTAGGATATCGTTTGAACCATTGCCAAACACAATGTGTGCCGGTTGTACGCCATATTTCTGGCTAACGGCATCCCGCAACACAAAACTATTGCCATCCGGGTAACGCGCAATCTCATAAATCGCCTCTTCAACTGCCATTTGCGCCTTGGGACTCATGCCCAATGGGTTTTCATTCGAAGCCAGTTTGACGATGTCCGCTTCATTGAGGCCCATCTCACGGGCTAATTCACTGATAGGCTTACCACCTTGATACGGTGCAATGGCACGAATATTGGCTGGCGCTAATTCTGATAGAGAGACAGATGACGACATAGGATGAATTAAATAATAGCGGTTGGGTAAGAACCCAACACTTTAAGGAAAGTGGCGCGCTCGGCCAACTCTTTGAGCGCTGCCTGTACCGAGGGCTGCTGTTGATGTCCCTCAATATCGACAAAGAAAACATAATTCCAGAGATTCTGGCGGGATGGACGCGATTCCAGCTTGGTCATGCTCACTCCATGGCGTGATAATGGCTCCAGCAACTGTAATACTGCGCCTGGCTTATTGTGTGCACTCATCACCAATGACGTTTTATCCTGTCCAGAAGGGGCTACAGTGTGGTTTCCAAGCACCAGGAAACGTGTCGTGTTTTTCGGGTCATCTTCAATGTTTTCGGCAAGGATATTCAGGTCGAACAATTCTGCTGCACGCTTGCTGGCAATGGCTGCGGCAAATGTGCCCTGTGTAGCGACCAGTTCATGAATCATCTGGGCCGCACGTGCATTGCTGGTCACGGCTTCGCGCTCAGCACTCGGCAAGATCTTATTCAACCATTCATGACATTGGGACAAAGACTGTGCATGCGAGAACACATGTGTAATCTGTTGCAGGTCCTGCTGCGCTGATAACAGGCAATGATGAACAGGTAAAGTCACCTCTCCGACCACTTGCAACGCACTACCCAGCAATAAGTCCAGCGTAATGCCCACAGCACCCTCGGTTGAATTTTCCACCGGCACCACACCATAATCCGCCTGGCCAGCTTCTACCGTACGAAACACCTCGTCAATACTGCCGCATACGACCGCCTGGCGACCTTCACCGAATTGCTTCAGTGCAGCTTCTTCGCTGTATGTCCCCAATGGGCCCAGAAATGCTATGGCAAGCTCTTTTTCCAGGGCACGGCAATTAGACATCACGGCACGGAAAATATGGCTAACCGCCTCAGGGGACAGAGGACCATCATTCTCAGCCTGCAAGCGGCGGATAATCTGTGCTTCGCGCTCAGGACGGTAAATGACACCGTCATCTTTCAAATGCCCGATTTCACGTGCAAGCTTGGCGCGTTCATTGACCAGCGCCAATACTTGCGCGTCGATTGCGTCGATTTTATCTCTAAATTGTTTTAATGAATCAGACATTTAAAGTAATCAATTAATGTATCTTATGAGTTTTTTTGTTCAAATGCTTGCATGAATTCAACCAATGCCTGCACCCCTTCAATCGGCATGGCATTGTAGATACTGGCGCGCATGCCACCGACAGAACGGTGACCTTTTAACTGCAGCAAGCCCTGCGTATCCGCCGCTTTGAGAAAAGCATCATTCAGGCTTTCATCCCGCAGACGGAATGGAATATTCATGCGTGAGCGATATTCTTTCTGAATCAGGTTGTCATAAAACTCGGTTTGATCCAGATAGTGATAGAGTAGATCGGCCTTAGCAATATTTACTTTCTCAATGGCATCCACACCGCCCTGGGCCAGCAGCCATTCAAATACCAAACCAGCAATGTAAATGCTATAGGTTGGCGGCGTATTAATCATGCTCTGGTTATCGGCCTGGGTTTTCCAATGAAATACGGCAGGTGTTAATGGTGAAGCCTGCTCAAGCAGGTCTTCCCGCACAATCACTAAACATAACCCTGCCGGGCCAATGTTTTTCTGCGCCCCACCATAAATCACCCCGTATTTTGAAACATCAATCGGGCGTGACAGGATATGCGAAGACATGTCCGCAACAATGGGCACACCATGCGTCTCTGGCACATCCAGAAATTCCACGCCATTGATGGTTTCATTAGTGCAATAGTGTACGTAGGCAGCCTCTTTATTCAACTTCCAATCGGCAAATGTGGGCACCGTGGTAAACCCTGTGGCTTCGGCATTGGCGGCAATATTAATCTGGCCATAGGCTTTGGCATCCTCTACGCTGCGCTTACTCCAGGAGCCAGTCACCACATAGTCTGCAGACTTGCCATTGAGCAAGTTCATGGGGATGATGGCATTTTCGGCGATGGCACCACCCTGTAAAAACAAGACTTTGTAATTGGCCGGGATAGATAGCAACTGGCGCAAATCCGCTTCGGTTTTCTCCAGGATACTGGTGAACTCCTTGCCGCGATGCGACATTTCCATCACGCTCATGCCAGAGCCGTGCCAATCGAGCATTTCAGCCTGGGCACGTTCGAGTACGGGTTTTGGAAGCACGGCGGGGCCGGCAGAAAAATTAAAAATCTGTTTCATGCGTTTATTTATTCTTCGCTGTCGTCACCATCGTCATCAGTCTCTACGATTTTCTCCAGACCAGACAGTTTCTCACCTTCACCCAGGTTAATCAGGGTCACGCCTTGTGCAGCACGCCCCATGTCACGGATTTCCTTGACGCGGGTACGGATCAACACGCCGCCAGTGGTAATCAGCATAATTTCATCTTCAGCTGTCACCAGTTTGGCAGCAATTGCCAAACCGTTGCGCTCACTGATCGCAATTGCTTTCACGCCTTGTGTACCACGACCTGAATGACGGAACTCTGACAACACCGTGCGTTTACCGTAACCATTTTCAGTCGCAACGAGTACAGATTGCTGGTCATTTTCAGCAATCAGCAAGGACAATACCTGCTGTTTGGCCGCCAGTTTCATACCGCGCACGCCACGGGTTGCACGGCCCATCGGGCGGACATCATCTTCCGTGAACCAGACCGCTTTACCACCATTGGAAACCAGCACGATGTCGTTCTGGCCGTTGGTGACTTCAGCGCCAATCAGATAGTCACCGTCATCCAGGTTAATCGCGATAATGCCGGACTTACGTGGATTAGAGAATTCGGTTAATGCGGTTTTCTTGACTGTACCCTTGGCTGTGGCCATAAATACATAATGGTTTTCGTCAAACTCTTTCACCGGCAGGATGGCGTTAATTTTCTCGCCCTCTTCCAGCGGGAACAGGTTCACAATCGGCTTACCTCGGCTGACGCGGCTACCTTGTGGCACTTCGTACACCTTGAGCCAATACACACGGCCACGGCTACTGAAGCATAGGATGTAATCATGGGTATTCGCCACGAACATCTTGTCGATAAAATCGTCTTCTTTGGTTGCAGCCGCCTGCTTGCCACGGCCACCGCGTTTTTGGGCACGGTATTCATCCAAAGGCTGAGATTTGACATACCCAGTATGTGATAAAGTCACGACCACATCTTGTGGCGTAATCAGGTCTTCCAGAGACAAGTCCTGCGTATTCTGCTCAATTTCAGAACGGCGTTTATCGCCAAACTGTTTCTGGATTTCATTGAGTTCTTCCACAATAATCGCGGTCACACGCTCTGGCTTCGCCAGGATATCCAGCAAATCAGCAATGATATCCATCACTTCTTTGTATTCGTTGACGATCTTGTCTTGCTCCAGGCCAGTCAAGCGTTGCAAACGCATCTGCAGGATTTCCTGCGCCTGCACATCAGACAGTTTGTAGCCTTTAGGGGTGAGGCCAAAGTCCACAGACAAGCCTTCCGGACGAGAGGCTTCCATCGCTGCACGCTTGAGCATTTCTTCGACCACTGGCGAATGCCAGCTGCGTGCCATCAATTCTTTTTTCGCTTCAGGCGGTGTTGGCGCAGCTTTGATGATGGCAATCATCTCGTCCACGTTAGCTAATGCTACAGCCAAGCCTTCCAACACGTGACCACGGTCACGCGCCTTACGCAATTCGAATACGGTACGGCGTGTCACCACTTCACGGCGGTGACGCAAGAACGCCTCTAACATTTGCTTGAGGTTGAGCAGACGCGGCTGACCATCCATCAGCGCCACCATGTTCATACCGAAAGTATCTTGCAGCTGGGTCTGCTTGTAGAGGTTGTTTAAAATCACCTCAGGCACTTCACCACGCTTGAGTTCGATAACCACGCGCATCCCTGACTTGTCAGACTCGTCGCGTAGGTCAGAAATACCTTCAATCTTTTTCTCGTTGACCAGCTCGGCGATTTTCTCAATCAGTGACTTCTTGTTTACCTGGTATGGCAATTCATCAATGATGATGGACTGGCGACCACCTTTTTCCAAATCTTCGAAATGAGTGCGGCCACGCATCACCACACGGCCACGACCAGTACGGTAGCCTTCTTTGACGCCAGCGGTACCATAGATAATACCGGCGGTAGGGAAGTCTGGTGCCGGAATAAACTCAATCAGCTCATCGACACTGATTTCCGGGTTCTTCAACAACGCAAAACAAGCGTTAAGTACTTCATTGAGGTTATGGGGTGGAATGTTGGTTGCCATACCCACCGCGATACCTGAACTGCCGTTAATCAGCAGGTTAGGAATACGCGTCGGCATGATCAACGGCTCTTGCTCACTACCGTCGTAGTTAGGGCCGAAGTCTACCGTCTCTTTTTCGATATCCGCCAACAACTCATGCGCAATTTTGGACATGCGGATTTCGGTATAACGCATCGCCGCTGCGTTATCGCCATCGACAGAACCAAAGTTACCCTGGCCATCTACCAGCATGTAGCGCAAGGAGAAATCCTGCGCCATACGCACAATTGTGTCATACACAGCGGTGTCGCCGTGCGGGTGATACTTACCGATCACATCACCGACAATACGTGCAGATTTTTTATAAGGCTTGTTGTAGTCGTTGGACAGCTCATGCATAGCGAACAACACGCGCCTATGCACAGGCTTGAGACCATCACGAACATCGGGAAGTGCACGACCCACAATCACGCTCATGGCGTAATCGAGATAGCTACGGCGCATCTCGTCTTCTAAACTGATAGGCAGGGTTTCTTTAGCAAATTGATCTGGAGACTGACTCATTCTTGACCCAATTTATAGTTAAAAGTTATCACGCGATTTTAGCATATTTAGCGCGATCCCGCTCGCCGAATCGCGGTTGGTAAGCAAATCACACGGCAAAAAGCTTACTCGCATTCCATCCTGTAAAAAGAATAGGGAGCCAAGGCTCCCTATTCTAATGCGCAGCCAAACCAGCAGACTCGCAACACAAATCACAACGACATCAACACTATGTTCGCGTCAGCAATTGCAAATCTGCCTTCATGTCTTCAATGTGCTCCAGGCCGACGGCAATTCGAACCAGATTGTCTTTGATACCAGCCTCAGCCCTGGCTTCCGCGCTGACACGGCTATGTGTCGTCGTTGCGGGGTGAGTGATGGTAGACTTCGCATCCCCCAAATTGGCAGTAATTGAAATCAACCGCGTTGCATCAATCAACGCCCAAGCCGCTTCTTGTGCAGTTTGGTCTGATCGCGGCTTCACTTCAAACGTGACAATACCTCCACCCAATCGTTGCTGCTTCTGCGCAAGCGCATATTGCGGATGCGATGGCAAACCTGGGTAGTACACACGTTCAACACCTGGCTGCTGCTCCAGCCATTGCGCCAATGCCAACGCCCGTGCTGCATGCGCCTCCATACGCACCTGCAGTGTTTCCAGCCCCTTAACAAACACCCAGGCATTGAATGCACTCATGGTGACCCCTGCCGTACGTAAAAAGCCATAAACAGGCTCGATCAAAGCCTTACTACCTAACACGGCCCCACCCAGTACCCTGCCTTGGCCATCGATATATTTGGTCGCAGAATGGATCACGATATCCGCACCTAATTTAAGCGGCTGTTGCAAGGCAGGCGTGCAAAAGCAGTTATCTACCGCCAGGTAAGCGCCAACCGCATGGGCAATCTCAGCAAGCTTGGCAATATCACCCACTTCTGTCAGCGGATTCGACGGTGTCTCGGCAAAAAACAACTTGGTATTTGGTTTGGCGGCCGCCTTCCATGCATCAACATCGGTCAGTGACACCAAAGTCACTTCTAGCCCCCAGCGCTTGAGGATATTGGTAAACAACTGCACCGTGGTCCCAAAAATACTGCGTGATGCCACAATATGGTCGCCTGCGTTACACAGCCCCATGACACATGCCAAAATTGCAGACATGCCGCTGGCTGTCGCGACGCATTGCTACGCACCTTCCAATGCCGCTAGTTTGTCCTGAAACATGCTGACCGTCGGATTGGTAAAACGAGAATAAATATTTCCCGGCTCCGTGCCGCCAAAGCGTGCTGCCGCCTGCGCTGCATTCTTGAAGCGGAAACTGGAATTTAAAAACAAGGCTTCAGAGTTCTCTCCAAACTCTGTGGTTAATGTGCCGGCTCGCACCGCCAGCGTTTCCAAATGGTATTGATCGTTCATGTTTCCTCAAACTTCTGTCCACTATCGGACGGCAATAAAAAACCCGTTTCAGCATTGCGCTAAAACGGGTCTTTGGGCTCTCGCTTTAGCAGTATTTATAATGCGCTCGCAAGCTGAGTTTGGCTTCGTTTAAAGTTCGCCACTCAAATCAGCGCAATTTCATTAAACGCCTTTTGCAGGCGCCTGTCAAGCCTTACTCTACCCCCACCAAATCTGTCGATAACAGGTTTAAATCCAGCTGGGTAGTGGAGTTAGGAGGCAGCTGTTTTTTGTTCATGTCACTACGTGCAGATTCAATACGGTTCAAGTAGGCCGCATCAATGTCACCCGTGACATACTTGCCGTCAAAGCAGCTGCAATCAAATTCGGTCATATGAGGATTAGACTTGGTTATACTTTCACGTAGCGCGTCCAGATCCTGGTAAATCAAGGCATCCGCGCCAATTTCGGCACAAATTTCTTCGTCTGTGCGATTGGTTGCCAACAGCTCGTGACGGCTAGGCATATCAATGCCATAGACATTTGGATAGCGTACAGGAGGCGCAGCCGAAGCGAAATATACCTTGTTAGCGCCAGCATCTCTTGCCATCTGAACAATTTGCTGTGAAGTCGTGCCACGTACGATAGAGTCATCCACCAGCAAGACATTCTTACCTTTAAACTCGATGCCGATCGGGTTTAGTTTTTGGCGTACAGATTTTTTACGCAACGCCTGACCGGGCATAATAAATGTGCGGCCAATATAGCGGTTTTTAATAAAGCCTTCACGGTAGTCCAAGCCCAATGCAATTCCCAACTGCAACGCACTTGGGCGGCTGGTATCAGGAATAGGGATGACCACATCAATTTGCTTATCTGCCCATTCACGCTTGATTTTTTCTGCCAGCAATGTGCCCATATCCAAACGGGTCTGGTACACGGATACACCATCAATCACTGAGTCAGGACGGGCCAGGTAAACATATTCAAAAATGCAGGAGGTCAGTTTTGGGTTCTCGGCACATTGGCGGCTGAATAAATTGCCATCCATATCGATAAACACGGCCTCTCCTGGCTCGACATCACGCAGCATGGTAAAGCCCAGTACATCCAGAGCCACGCTCTCGGATGCCACAATGTACTCGGTACCTTTATCGGTCTCCTGCTTGCCAATCACCAACGGGCGAATACCGTGCGGGTCACGGAAGGCCAGTAAACCGAAGTTGGCAATCATGGCTACTACGGCATATGCGCCCTTGCAACGTCGGTGTACGCCAGCAACCGCATCAAACACCATGTCACTGTTTAGCAAAGCACTTTTTGAAGTCGCTTCAATTTCATGCGCCAGCACGTTCAGCAATACTTCGGAGTCTGAACTTGTATTGATGTGGCGTAGATCCTGCCTGAACATTTCTGACTTTAACTGTTCCGAATTGGTCAGGTTGCCATTATGGCCAAGCACAATGCCGAATGGGGAGTTCACGTAAAAAGGTTGCGCTTCTGCCGCGCTAGAAGAACCCGCTGTTGGGTAACGGACATGCGCGATACCCACATTACCGATCAAGTTACGCATATGGCGCGTATGAAAAACATCCTTCACCAGGCCATTGTTTTTGTGCATGTGGAAAGTGTTGCCATCACAGGTCACGATACCAGCTGCATCCTGACCACGGTGCTGTAAAACCAGCAATCCGTCGTAAAGCAACTGATTCACCGGGTTCTTGCCTACAATACCGATAATTCCACACATAGTGACATCCTATCAAACACTTGATTACAAATTAAATGGCAGACTCGTCTACCCGCTGGTGGTCCAAATGCACATGCTCAGCAATACTAGATGGCATCAAAGGCAGCAATTTCAAGACCAGCGCCTCAACCGGCGAACTTAACATGGCATTTGTCCAGCGCGTATCCTTGGGCAGATCAGTCATGGCAGCCAGCATTGCCAGAATACATACAATCAGTACCCCCTTGCCTGCCCCAGCGATGCCGCCAAGTACCCTAT
>DATMSK010000235.1:0-3392 GCA_035565395.1 Methylophilus sp.
GTTGCAACCCTTTACGCACAAAAGGATCCTGTTCGCGCTTGATATAGCTTTCCAGAGACAACACGCTTTCCTTGCGGGCTTGCTGGCTCCACTGGTTAATTTTAATGGCGAGTTTTCTTCTGTCGTCCAATGGATGCACAAAGACCAGGCGCAACATGCGCAAGCCTTTGATAAATAGCTTGAGCTCAGTTTGAAGCAGGACGGCGCCAATGGTGCCCAGCATCACAACGGCAAACGCCGCTGGCTGCATCAATGAGTTCAGGTGGCCGCCATCAATGACTTGGCCCAGTACCAAACCGGCAAGGGCAATCAGGAGGCCAGCCAGGCTTCCCCAATCCATCAGGCGACTCCGGTCCAGGCTCTGTCACGCATGGAAGCGCGTAAACGGGCAACCGCCTGGCTATGCAACTGGCACACGCGTGACTCAGACACGTTCATGATAGCGCCGATTTCTTTCAGGTTAAGTTCCTGTTCATAGTACAAGCCCATGAGCATTTTTTCCCGGTCTGGCAAATGGTCGATAGAGTCAATCAATGCTTCACGGAAATCACTTTCCAGTAAGGATTTCACCGGGTCGCTGCTGTCGTCATCGACATAGCGATCCAGGAAATGCTCACCGCCGTCGTCGTCTTGAAAGTCTTCATAGTAAATCAGCTGATGCCCCTGGCAGTCACTGAGCACATCATAGTAATCTTCAAGGCTGAAGTTCATGTGCTTAGCGATTTCGGACTCGGTTGGTGGGCGGCCCAGTTTTTGTTCAAGTTGCTGGACAGCGACTTCAATGTCGCGCATGTTTTTACGGATGCCGCGTGGCAACCAGTCTGCACCACGTAACTCATCCAGCATGGCACCACGCACACGCTGTGAAGCATAAGTTTCAAACTGTGCACCATGAGTATCTTCGTAACGCTGAATAGCATCCATCAGGCCTATCATGCCGGCCTGCACCAAATCATCCAGTTCAACACAGGAGGGCAGCTTGGCTTTTAATTGATAGGCCATCTTCTTGACCAGGCCGCTATGCTGCCTCAGCATCTGGTCCGTGTTGTTCGTTGTGCCTTTAGCGGTATACATGTTTTTCCTCTTCTACATTAGGCAACCGCCATAGATGGCGTAGTGATACGTTGCTTTTCGAGATGATGTGCCACGGATTTAAAAGCCAATGCCGTCTGATCCGGTTTGACGTTGCCGGGCTGCATACGGCCAGCCGCGGCCACAGGCTTTGTTTCCTCGGCAGGAATCGCGCCAAGAAAATTCAGTGCCACACCCAGAAACTGTTTGCAAACTTGATTCAAACGCATAAAGTATTGTTGACCTTGATCATGATTGGCGCCCGTGACTACCACACTCAGCGGCACATTCCCATGTTGCTGGCTGATATGTTTAATCGTCACATAGGCTGCTTTAATGGCGGTATCGCTTCTGTCCATTTGGATCACCAGTTCGTGTTCGGCAATCACCGGCAGCATCAAGCCGAATGTTTGTGTCTCCAGCTGTGTTTCAATCATGACGGTATCGTAGTCATACGCAAGTTGTCTCACTATACCGTCTAGCTGACTTTTTAAATCCGGAGATAAAGGCGAGGTTAACTGGTCATTTTCAATCAAACAGCTCAAGTCATAACCCTGCGGATGCCTGGTGATGGCACGTTTAATGGCACTGTTTTTGACTGTAACTGCCTGCAGTGAATAAGGGATGGTGTCCTGGCGGCTGGCATGTATCAGCAGCAAGCGTTGCTCTGGCAGCAGCATGCTGATTGCCAGGTTACGCATCCAGGGGCTGGCTGGCTGGCCATTGGCACCAATCACACTAATGATACGTGCCGACGACTTGGCCATGATGCGGCGCAAACCATCAGCCTGGTCGCGATAATTAAACATGCTGCTGCTCCTGGCCAGCGTTTTGCATCATGCTAGAAATCACCAGGGGCAGTTCTTCATCCAGGTATTGGTAGGGCAGGCTGGCTTGATGCGGCGTCAACACGCGTTCTACCAGTGCTTGCTTGTCCGCCACTTCAATATCTTCAGGTACACGCTGGCCACTGGTCGTGTAGAACAGGCGCATACGCTCGCGGATCAATACATCAAGTACATTGCCAATGGCAGCGGCTTCATCCAGCTTGGTGACAATACAACCTGCGATATCATGTTTTTTGTAGCTGCGCATGACGTCGGTTAAGGTGTCGCCGGTAGAGGTTGCATTCAGGCACAACAGCTTCTGAATCGGGCTATCCGCACGGTTCAGCATAGAGAGTTGCTCAGTGACGGCCTGGTCGCGCTGGCTGACGCCAACGGTATCTACCAGGATCATGTGTTTGTTTTTCAATTCATTCAGGGCAATCTTCAGGTCTTCTTCGTCCTTGACTGCATGCACCATGACACCCAGGATCTTGCCGTAAATACGTAACTGTTCGTAACCACCAATCCGGTAACTGTCGGTCGTGATCAGGCCCAGGCTTTGGGTACCATGTTTCATCACATAACGGGCTGCCAGCTTGGCCGTGGTGGTGGTTTTACCTACACCAGTTGGGCCAACCAGGGCATAAATGCCGCCACGGTCCAGCAACGCATCTTCATCATCTAGCGTATGCAAGTTACGGCTGATCACTTCTTTTGCCCACATTGGTGCTTTGTTCACATCAATATGGTTAGGCATTTTTTCTGCAATCTGGCGGGACAATGCAGCGCTAAAGCTGGCAGAGAGCAGGGTGCTCAGCACTTTTGATTTAGCTGGGCTGTGTTGCAAATGATGTTGCCAGGTCATTGCACTCATCTGGGTTTCAAAATGACTACGCATTTGACGCATTTCCTGCATCATGCCCATCATTTTGTCTTCCAGTGTCTGCGTGGCCACCTGATAAGCCTGCTCCTGTTGCTCGCTGTGTTGTTTCAGCATGTCCATAATCGCTGATTCATTGGCGGCAGCTTCTTCAGAAGACTGAGAGGTTGCTGGTGTGGCCGGTGTTGGCATCGCCTGTGGTGTCGTTTGACGCGGTTGATCCTTGGCAGTGACAAAGTCCAGCAGGCTGCGGCTGTTGTCCATAGAGGTGTCTGCCGAGGCCTGGCCAGGTGTTGTTGCGACATCGGCTTCCAGCATGGCCATGATTTCGGTGCCGCCATTCACACTGCGGTTTGCAATATTGATGGCATCATCACCTAATGCCTGTTTGACTTGCGCCAACGCTTCACGTGCATTTTTGCCAAAAAATCTTCTGATGTTCATAATTATTGCGCTCCGATTAAACTGGTGACACGAATGGATTTGTTGTCTGGCAGCTCGTCATGTGACAACACTCTGGGATGCGGGACAGTTCTTCTTAAGAATCTGGATAAAGCCTGGCGTAGTGGGGCAGCCACCAGTAATACTGGTGTCAGGCCCATTTGCTCTTGTTG
>DATMSK010000236.1:0-5021 GCA_035565395.1 Methylophilus sp.
CAGGCCATTTCATTATTTATACTTAGGAAATCCTCAGGCAATGACCGCTTCTATTTTTAAACTGACTCCATTACAAAGTGCATTAAATGTGGCCTTATGCAGCCTAATGCTGGCTGCCAGCCCATCATTGGTCTTGGCAGAGAGCGCCAAGACTGTCACGGAGAAACAACATTATGAACTCGGCGCTGGGCCCTTAGGCCATGTGCTGGCCGAGTTTGCCGCCTTGACGGGCACCCGGCTATCGTTTGATCCGGCACTGGTGGCCAACCTCAAAAGTGATGGGCTAAAAGGCAGTTATACCGTGAGTGAGGGGTTTGATGTCTTGCTCAAAGGCAGTGACTTTGTGCTCGCAGACAAAGGCGGCCAGCAATACTCTCTGAAAAAAGTGGCCAAAGTTACCAGTCATGCGAGCGAAACATCAAGTGGCTCTGAACCGGTTGATACCCTGGCAGAAGTGACGGTGCAGGGCGAAAAAATAACCCGCAAACTCAGTGAAACGTATTCCAGTGTTGCGGTGGCCACCGCCCAGGATATCCGCACGCATGCCGACCAGTCGCTGACCGAAATCATGGCACGTACCCCGGGCGTGTATACCCAGTCACGCAACGAGACCTGGGGTATCCGTGGGGTACCAGTGACCGGTTTTGATGACCAGGGTCCGCTCACCCTCAATAACGCGGTGTCGGTATTTGTGGATGGCGCCTTGCAAACCAGCCGCATGGTCACCATGAGCCCACTCTCCACCTGGGATATGAAACAGGTGGAAATCTACCGTGGTGCACAGTCCACTGTGCAGGGGCGTAATGCCTTGGCGGGTGCCGTGATTATGCAAACCAATGATCCGGAATTTAAAAATACATTGAGCCTGCAAGGCAATGCGGGTAACTATCACCAGCAGGGCGGGGCATTGATGGCGAATGCCGCCTTGGTGCCGGGTGTACTGGCAGGGCGCTTTGCGTTGAATGTGCAAAATGAGGATGGCTATATCCGCAACGACTTTCTGGACAAGGATGCGGACCGCCGCCGCTCTGTGAATGCCCGCGGCAAATTATTGTGGCTGGCCGGGGAGGACACGGAAGCCTTGCTGACGCTTGCACATACCGACTACCGGACTGGCAGCAATGGTGTGACGCAAATCAATAACCAGCCGCAATATTACCGTCTTAGCCAGAACACGGATGCGCGCGACCATATCCAGCAGAATGAAGCGACCCTGAAACTGACGCATCAACTGGATAAGGCCTGGATGCTGACTAGTATTACGTCTGGTACGGATGCCAACTACCAGAGCCTGCTGGATTTTGACCAGCGCACGAATGCGACCCAGGAAGCAGACCGGCATCACCAGACGCGCCTGTTTAGCCAGGAGTTCCGCGCGAATTACCAGGGCGATGACATTAAGGCACATGTCGGGTATTACTACGGCTACTCGCAGATCAAGTTTAATGATGACTTGCGCGTGTTAGGCGTGGGTTCGGCCTTGCTGGCACGTGGAAAAAGCCAGATTCGCAACCATGCAATTTTTGGTGAAATTAACTGGGACCTGGATACGCAGTGGCAAGTGATTGCAGGCTTGCGGTATGACCGTGAAAAAAATGAGGCCGAGGTTGATTACCTGCGGGACGTGTTAGGCCTGTCACCCGTTTCTGGCGCCGATGGCAAAAAACACTTTGGGGCGTTGCTGCCCAAAGCAGGCATCAACTACATATGGTCGCCTACCCAACGTACCGGTTTTGTAGTGCAGCGCGGTTACCGTGGCGGTGGTATTAATACCCGCGTACCTTCTGACCACCGTCCTTACGATGCCGAATACACGACCACCTATGAGTTTTCCTACCGTGGCAGCTGGCCGGAATACGGCTTTAAAACCTTTGCCAATCTCTATCACACCGACTGGAAAGACCAGCAGGTACGCCAGCTGGATACGGCGACTAATAGCCTCTATGTATCCAATGCCGCCAGGAGCCGGATGCAGGGCCTGGAGATCTCCGCTGAATATGCCATCAACGATGCATGGCAGGTGATTGCCGGGGCAGCCTATAACCATACCGAATACCTGGACTATATCAATAGTGACGGACTCAATATGCGCGGCAAGCAGTTCATCATGGCGCCGCGTACCAAAATCAACCTGGGCCTGAACTACCACCTGGGCAACCAATGGTTATTTAATGTGGACACGGTGTACCAGGACAGCAGCCCATCGGTATACCTGACCACTGGTACCCGCCGCAACGACAGTGTCACGCTGGTGAACGCCAATGCTTCTTATCGATTAAACCCGCATACGACGATCAACGCGTTTGTGCGTAACCTGTTTGATCGCGAATACGTCACCAACAATACAACAGGCAATGTGCTGGATGTCGGCGCACCCAGGTTGTTTGGTGTGGCGCTCAAACTGGAGATTTAAGGTGCTTGATCACGGTACCGGCCGGCCTGAGCCAGTCGGCGCCGCGATGGGCAAAATTTTTTAATGCAGACATCAACATCTTTCACTGCCCAAACGACATACCAGTATAACTACATAACCACTGGGAAAAAGATGTCACACACCTGCAAACCTACCGTACTGGCCATGTTGCTGGCCAGCCTCGCCACTAGTGCGCATGCCGTTGAGCTGGATATTCCATCGCAGCCGCTGGATAAAGCCCTCAACGCCTTGGCACACCAAACCGGGGAACGTATTATTTTCTCTACCGGCCTGACCGATAACAAGAAAGCCCCTGCACTCAAAGGCGACTACAGTGTACGCCAGGCGCTGGATAAGTTATTGAATGGCAGCGGCCTGGAGCTCAAAGCTACACCAGGTGGCGGTTATACGCTGGTTAAAGCATCCCCTCCTGAACAAAGTCATGCCGAGCCGCAATTGATGCCGGAAGTGAGCGTGGCCGGGCAGGTAGCGCGCGAGCGAGCCAATGCCAAGATGAAAGGCTATGTGGCCAAACGTAATATCACGGCCACCAAAACCGACAGCGATATCCTGGAGTCACCGCAGTCGGTCTCCGTGGTCACCCGCGACCAGATGACCATGCAGGCCGTACAATCTGTCGGTGAGGCTTTGCGTTATAGCGCTGGCATTATCGCTGAATCCAACGGCCCGGATCCGCGCGCAGATACCATAGGCGTGCGTGGTTTCAGTATAGGCCGCGACCAGTTCCGTGATGGTTTGCGCAATTATGCATTCAGTAACCAGGGCGGTACCGTGATTGAGCCATTTGGCCTGGAACGTGTAGAGGTGTTACGTGGGCCGTCGTCCATTTTATACGGCCAGGGCGCGCCGGGCGGCATTGTGAACCTGGTCAGCAAACGGCCAACAGACAAACCGTTACATGAAGTTGGTGTGGTGCTCGGGCAGTACGACCGCAAGCAAGTGAATGCTGACTTTAGTGATTACCTGACAGAAGACGGTACCTGGTCTTATCGTATCGCGGGCCTGGTGCAAGATAGCGACACCCAGATTGACTATGTCAAGGATGACCGCATTTACATTGCGCCGTCATTGACCTGGCGCCCCAGCGACTTCACGACATTGACCCTGCTCTCGGATTACCAGAAAAATGACCGTGGCCAAGGTTACCAGGCATGGCCGCGTGTCGGCACACTGGTCAATAGCCGCTTTGGCAAGGTGTCCAGCAGCACGTTCCTCGGCGAGCCAGGCCTGGATAAATATGAGCAGGAACGCTACTCACTGGGCTACCAGTTTGAGCATATCTTCAACCAGACGTTTACCTTCCGCCAAAACCTGCGCTACCAGCGCATGACCACAGATGCGATTTCCACCTATTTGCGGGCCTTGCAGGCTGACCAGCGCACGATTACGCGTGAGGCGGGTGGCAATGAGGAAGACGTCGATAACCTGGTAGTTGATAGCCATTTACAAGCCAAATGGGCGCATGGTGACTTTGAGCATACGGTCGTTGCCGGCATTGATAGCCAGCGCCTCAATAATGACCAGCGCCGCACGTTTGCGCTGGCAGGCACACTGGATATCTATGCGCCTGTCTACGGGCAGACAGCGATTAACCTGGTTGAAAGTGCCAATATTGAACAACGCCAGCGCCAGACGGGCATGTATATTCAGGACCAGGTGAAATTTGACGGCAAATGGGTCGCTACCCTGGGTGGCCGCAAGGACTGGACGCGCATGGAAACCGATAACCTGCGTACGCCATCAGCGTCTTCCTCACAAAAAGACCAGGCCGAGACCTGGCGTGCAGGCCTGGTTTACCTCGCCGACAATGGCCTGTCACCCTATGCGAGTTATACCGAGTCTTTTCTGCCAGTGATAGGTACGACGTTTGCGGGGGCTGCGTTTAAACCGGAAACCGGCAAGCAGTATGAGCTGGGCTTGCGTTTCCAGCCTAAGGAAAGCCAGAGTCTATATACCGTGGCCTTGTTCGATCTGCGCCGACAGAACGTGACCACAACTGACCTGCAACATCCTACGTTTAATCTGCAAAATGGTGAGGTGCGTTCACGCGGGATTGAGCTGGAGGCCAAAACCCAATGGGATGCCTGGTCTGTGATCGGTAGCTATACCTATCTCCTGCCCGAGATCACCAAAAGCAATAACCGCAACGCACAAGGCATTGCGTTTGAAGGGAAGGATCCTAATCACGTGCCTAACCATACGGCAGCGTTGTGGGTAGATTACCGTTTCCCGACTGCCTTGCTGCAAGGCATGACCGTCGGTGGTGGTGTGCGTTACATAGGCAGCCGGTTTGGGGATGATGCGAATACCATCCGCTTGCCGTCTTATACGCTGGTGGATTTGGCGGTACGTTACGACCTGACGCAACTGGGAGAAGGGTGGAAAGGCTGGCAATTCGCGCTCAATGCCAGCAACCTGTTTGATAAAGAATATGTTTCAAACTGTGGCTACTACGGTGATGGCTGCCGCTGGGGCTTCCGCCGTAACGTCATGGCACAACTTAACTATCATTGGTAATAGACAAGGTTCATGCGACACATATTGGTACTTTGGCATCGCTGGGTAGGCCTGGCGATGGCCGCTTTCC
>DATMSK010000237.1:0-2871 GCA_035565395.1 Methylophilus sp.
CATATCCCAATTCACAACATCGCCAAATGGTTCGTTAACCCGAATGCCGTCAATAAAGACACTTAAACCTTGTGGCGTACCAATCTGCGGGCCAGCGGTAAAACCACGATATTGCACATCCATCTGGAACGGGTTGCCTTGATAGTCATTCACTGTGACCGATTGCAACTTACGGTTCATCAAGTCTGTAATACTCAATGAATGCGCTTCTTTAATCTCTTTGGCAGAGATACTTTGGACATTGCCGGGGATTTCTTCTTTAGTAAGGCCGGTGCCTCCCAAAGGGCCGACTTCATAAAAACGCTTGGCGCGGACTTCGACTTTGTCGAGCTGCTAATCCTTTGCTTCTGCTTTTGTTACACGTTGAATCAGTATTTTTTCACCCTCAACCTTGCCTTGCAGTCCACTACCATCCAGCAATCGTTTGATGGCTTCTTTACGTGTCATGCGGCCTTTAACGGCGGGGGATTTTTTGTCGACGATGAGTGCGCTATCTACCGTGAGTGATAAATTGCTCTGAATGGCAAACTGGCGTAGTGAAGCAGCCAGTGGTTGGGCTGGCAGGTCTATATTCAGCGGTAAGGCAAAGTTCTCTTCTTGCTCGCCGGGCAATGCCGTATTCAACTCAGCATGAAGCGCTGCCGGTATATTCAGGCCAATGAGTGCGGCCAGTGCGGCTGTTTTAATCGTTATATTTTGCATGAGTCATCCGTCAGTTACAGGTCTTGTTAAAGAGGTAACTGACAGACGGGTGAAATGCCTGATATGCGTAACTTA
This sequence comes from Methylophilus sp., assembly GCA_035565395.1. GTDB lineage: Bacteria > Pseudomonadota > Gammaproteobacteria > Burkholderiales > Methylophilaceae > Methylophilus. Next base: position 778 of record DATMSK010000237.1, read on the forward strand.
AAAGAAATGTAAAGAGTTAGCGGTTGGGTGCAAGCACCAGCGTATCGCCCCTGTGCTGCAAGGCGACCGGGACCGATTGCGGCAGGGTTTGAATAAAGCTTTCGACCTCACTCACCTTGAGTACTGCATTGACTTTGGGCGTCTGGTCGCCAAAGAATACCGCTTTGACCGTTGGATTACGGTAACGCGACAAGGTATCGGCGACTTCAAACATGTCGGCACGGTCAAAAATGATGCGGCCACTGGTAAAGCTGAAACTGTCGGCCGCATTGCGGTTAACCTTATGCGGTGCGTCATGTTCAATCTCAGCCACTTCGCCATTGCCCAGGATCAATGCCTGTCCATAACCGTCTTTGCGCAACACCTGTACACGGCCGTGGTCTACACTGATACGTACTTTTTTACTGAGCTGGTTGACCGCAAAACGCGTGCCCAATACGGTGACCTTGGCTTGCGGGGTTTCAACCACAAATGGCCGCTCGGGGTCTTTGGTGACTTCAAAAATAGCTTCACCGCGGCTAAGTTTGACCAGGCGCTGATGGCGGTAGAACACTATCTCCATGGCGCTATTGGCATTGGCTGTGACCACAGAGCCATCCTCCAGTGTGCGTTTAAGCATCTGTGCGACCGCCGTGGTTTGCATTTCACTCGAGAGGGGCGCGGCCTGCCACTGTACATACTGGGTGCGGCCCAACAAACCAAGACCGACACAGACCAGCATCACAGCGAGGCCAGAGCCCAGTTTGGAGATTTTTTTGCGGCGTGCGGTTTGCTCAAAATAGAGTTTTTGCGAGAGCGCATTAGAAAGCTCTTTGAGCCGGGCGGTGGAGCTGAAGTCATCCATCGTGGCTTCAATCGTCTGGTAGGCCACCTGGTGTCTGCGGTCTGACAATAGCCAGACTTCGAATGTCGTCCGCTCAGGCGAGTCTGGCGCCACTTCACGCATGCGCACGTACCAGCGCGCAGCCGCTTGCCTGATCATGTCCTCGTGCTTAGGGTTCATTAGAGTGCAACCTCTATGAGCTCACGCGCACTGCTTAAATCAATAATGGCCCGCATCACATGCCGCTCGACCATGTTTTTGCTAATGCCCAGTGCAGCGGCAATCTCAGTTTGGGTGTGACCTTCCACGCGATACATCCAGAACACCTGGCGACAACGTGGTGGTAATTGCTCCAGAATCTGCTGGATCATCTCCAGCCGCTGCTTGATATCACTGAGCTGTTCCACGGACAAGGTCGGCGTATCCAGCCATTCGCGATTAAGGCCTAATTCAGCTTCAAGGGAAATAAACCGCTGTGCGTGATGATAGCTGTCAACAATCAGGTTTTTGGCAATGCTGCGCATGTAGGCGTGCGGTTCAGCATCTTTGTTGGCACTGCTGGAAACGGTGTAGCGGATTAAGGCATCATGCAGGATATCTTTGGCCAGGTGCGGGCAAGTGACTTTAAAGCGTATGTAACCGAGCAAATCGGTATACGCCCACTGCAAATTGATGCCACACCAAACCATTGTTTTATCCATGCTCCTTATTGGCAAAATACATGCCATCCAATTTGCGAGCTAAAAAAGTGGTAATCTCGCCTTCTTCTAAAAAACCTGAGGCATTTCAGCCACCAACTTGGCTACATACAACCAATTTTCACTCGGCGCGCTTGCAGATTCTTATGCTACCTATTAATAACAAGCCTATGACAAACATCCATGAGCTTGGCGGGGAGGGGACCGGACTCATAGGCTCAAGCGTGAAAAGTGACCAGTTGATGGTGAAGGAAAGGTATTCACGCTGTGACATTAGCCCTTTACCAGTCCCACTTAAAATAGTCTGTTGGATAATTTCGCCACTATAGGGATCAATAAATGACTCTTCCGCATAAAAGTTTGCAAACACGGGGACCGGAATGTCAGGGTGAAGCCAAGGATCTGGGATGTTCAAATCATCCACGAGCAAGGAAATATCAAAAGTTCCATTTAAAGTGGTTGACTGATCTGCGCGACTAAATGTACCGAAAACAATAAAAAAACTGTAGCCGTCATCGATCAGATCATATTGCGTAGCGAGGTTTACTTGATTATCCCCAAACGTTGTTTGTC
>DATMSK010000238.1:0-14013 GCA_035565395.1 Methylophilus sp.
TGTTCGCCCCGCATTTCATCTATCGTCACGGCAAATGCGTGTGCACTTAACATCATACTGAATCCTGCAACCAACCATTTCTTGTTCATCGCTTATTCTCCAATGTCAGAATGAAATTTTTTACATCAATCTCCAAGCAATTGTTTGTCCGGCACGCAAAGGCACCAATACATCATCTGCAAACGGAATACTCTCTGGCACGAGCCAGGATTCCTTGCGCAGTGTGATTTTGTCGGTATTACGCGGCAGGCCGTAAAAATCTGACCCATAAACACTGGCAAAGTTTTCCAGCTTGTCCAGTGCACCAGCCTCTTCAAATGCCTCGGCATACAACTCAATCGCTGCATGTGCAGTATACATGCCAGCACAGCCACAGCTAGCCTCCTTGGCAGACTTGGGATGTGGCGCACTGTCGGTGCCAAGGAAGAATTTTCCGGAATCCGAAATAGCCGCTTTCACTAGGGCCTGCCTATGTGTCTCACGCTTCAATACCGGTAAGCAATAATGGTGCGGGCGGATACCGCCAGTGAACATCGCGTTACGGTTCATGAGCAGGTGATGCGCAGTGATGGTTGCGCCCAATGTATCAGGGCCTGCAGCGACAAACTCAGCGGCATCCTTAGTTGTAATATGCTCAAACACCACTTTCAGGCCTGGAAAGTCCTTTAATAGCGGCTGCAAATGACGCTCGATAAACACCTTCTCACGGTCAAACACATCGACATCGCCATCAGTCACTTCACCGTGAATCAGCAAAGGCATGCCCTGCTTCTCCATCTCAGCCAAAGCGGCTGCACATTTATGCAAACTGGTGACACCAGAATCACTATTCGTCGTCGCACCGGCAGGATACAGCTTTACGGCCTGTACGACGCCGCTCGCACGGGCAGCAGCAATCTCCTGGGCGGGCGAATTATCGGTTAAATACAGCGTCATCAGTGGCTCAAATACCAGCCCAGCCGGTGCAGCCTGCTTGATGCGTTGATAATAGGCGAGTGCTGCTTCTGCCGTAGTCACTGGCGGTCGCAAGTTGGGCATCACAATAGCTCGTGCAAATTGTCTGGCTGTATCTGGTAGCACGGCCTTCAAGCCGTCACCATCCCGCAGATGCAAATGCCAGTCATCAGGGCGAATCAGGGTTAATTCAGTTGTCATTCCATTACCTTTTACTGTGAGTTGCCGGCCTTGAGCGCCAGGGCCGTTTCATACAATTCATTTTTTTTGTGGCCAGTGATATCCGTTGCCAGCGCCACCGCCTGTTTGAGTGGAAGCTCCTGCAACAATCGCTGCAAGATTCTTAATGCCTCTTCATCTAGCCCTTCTGCTTTCTCCTGGATATCAGGATGCACCAGCAACACGAACTCTCCACGCTGCTGATTGAGATCAGCCTTTAACCAGTCTACCGCCTCTGTCAATAGGCAGGTGTGTATGGTTTCAAACGTTTTGGTCAGCTCACGCGCCAGGGTGAGCTGACGCACGCCACCCAACACATCTTGTAAATCTTGCACACACTCAACAATCCGGTGCGGCGCCTCGTAAAATACCAGCGTAGAAGGGATCGTTTTCAGCAATTGCAATCGCTTGCGCCGCTGCGAACCACTCGCAGGCAAAAAACCCTCGAAATAAAAACCTGGCTGGATAATGCCTGACGCTGATAAAGCGGTAATCACTGCACTGGCGCCGGGCACAGGCACGACTTTCACACCGGCCTGCCGCACCGCCTGTACCACGACTGCGCCAGGATCGCTCACCGCTGGGGTGCCGGCATCGGTGACCAAAGCGATCGACTCCCCTACTAACAGCCGCTTGATCAAGCCTTGCGCTGACTGCTGCTCATTATGCTCATGCACGGCCAGCAGCGGTTTGCTAATGCCAAAATGCCGCAACAGGCCCACACTATGCCTGGTGTCTTCGGCGGCAATCGCATCCACCTGCTTTAACGTATCCAATGCCCGCTGGGTAATATCCCCCAGGTTACCAATCGGCGTGGCGACTACATATAATGTACCAATTTCGCTCATGCTGGCATTTTATGCCAACACACTGGTTTCGCTAAATATTATTCATTAGACTGACGGAGAAATCCGGCCACAGAACATACATGAAACTTAATCAAAACAACCAGGGCCTGGCCGCAGAAAATGCGGCTGCACTGTTTTTGCAGCAGCAAGGGCTTTCTCTGGTCATGCAAAACTATAGTTGCCGCTATGGTGAAATTGACCTCATCATGCGTGAAGGAAAAACGCTGGTCTTTATAGAAGTACGCTTGCGTAGCAATCAGGCATTCACCAGTGCGGCGGATAGCATAGACCGGCGAAAGCAACAAAAACTAATCCGCGCAGCCCAGTTTTACCTGCAAAACCAGGACTTAAATTGCCCCTGCCGATTCGACGCCATCTTGTTTGACAACACGCTTTACCAGTCGCCAAACTGGATTCGTAATGCAATCGACACATAAAAAGCGTAGAATTTTATTTATTGCCTGCTGTCACACCTAACATCTTTCAGTTTTTTCTCGCAGATCCAAGGAAGCTTCATGACCCAACACATGTTCACTAGAAAAATTTCTGCCATTGCCTTGTTATTGATCAGCACACAATTAAGTGGCTGTTTCCCCGCAGTCGTTGGTGGCGCAGCAGCCGGCGGCGCCATGGCAGCTGACCGCCGTACTTCTGGCATTTATGTCGAAGATGAAAACATTGAACTCAAAACCCTTAAACGCATGTCCCAATATATGGACAAGGCCTCGCACATCAATGTCACCAGCTATAACCGTATTGTGCTCCTAACAGGTGAAGTGCCTAACGAAGGCCAGCAGACCCAGGCTGAAACACTTACCCGTGAAATCTCCAATGTCCGCAACATCCACAATGCACTGACCGTAGGTCCGGCATCATCTATCGGCGACCGCAGCAATGACACTTTCCTGACCACCAAAGTAAAAGCCCGCTTTGTCAGTGAAAACCTGTTCCCTGCCAATGTGGTGAAAGTCGTGACTGAGGCAAGCGTGGTTTACCTGATGGGGATCGTCTCTGAAAAAGAAGCTAACGACGCTGTTGAAATTGCCAGAACCACAGAAGGCGTTTCCAAAGTCGTTAAAGTCTTTGAATATACCAATTAAATTATTAACTTCGTTCTCAAGGAACTTAAATGGAAAATCAGGAAATTATCATCCAGGGCATTACATTGGCCGGCAAGCCTTTCCGCCCCAGCGACTGGGTGGACCGTATGTGCAGCACCTACGCCACCTTTGGCGATGACAAGAAATTGCGTTACTCACCTTACCTGAAACCAAAGCTGGTGAATAACGTTCGGAGCTTGTCCGTAGACATGAAATTGAAGGATGTAAACCCGGCCGGTTTTGAGCAACTGATGCAGTTTGCCAAGGAAAACCAGCTCAGCGTGATCAGCCCTGCCGGGGAAGCCGTCACCATCGAGTAAGCGGTCATTTAGCCTCCGGCGCGGTGGCTTTGAGCAAGGACTCCAACCAAACTTTGCTCAAGGCACCGCGCTTTATTTTATAGAGCGAGCCATCTGGCGCATAAATGTAAGTGGTAGGCAGCACCTCGGGAGTTGCGGGCAGATGCTTTTGCTGGTCGCCGAGGATGATGGGGTAGGAAATCAGCATATCTTCAATATAATTCCGCACCGATTGCTCAGTTTTATATTGCACAGCGACCCCCAGCACCATGACTTCTTTGGCATGGGCGTCATAAAAGGTCACGAGTTCAGGCATTTCCTCCAGACAAGGCGGGCACCAGGGCGCCCAATAATTCACCACAACCCATCGCCCTTTATACTGGGCGAGCTGGTGAGTCCGACCAGCGAGGTCCTGCATCAGCCACCTTGAATCTGCCGCCAGAGAAGTTTCAGCAACACCCAGGCTGAATACCGCCAGCAAAATAGCAAACAGGCCGAATGTCCGTTGCCACCCCTTGTTTTTATTGAAAATACGCCCCATATGAATCCCGTAGACGGAAAAAACTTGATTATGCTGGAAAACTGTTGCTATACTAGCTTTATCTCGTTTGGTAATTTCAACTTTCAGCAAATTACTAATTCAAACAAAAATTAGCCACACATTCAGAATTTTTCTGTTTAAATCCAATCTACATTTGATTTAAATTCTTCACCATTCTTACGAGGCAATAATGAGCGACAACATTACCCATTTAAGCGACGCCAGCTTTGAACAAGAAGTATTGCAATCCACGATTCCGGTCCTGGTTGATTACTGGGCTGAATGGTGCGGTCCTTGTAAAATGATTGCACCTATCCTGGACGACATCAGCAAAGAATATGCTGGCCGCCTGAAGGTCGCCAAGCTAAATATTGATGACAACCAGAATACACCACCTAAATACGGTATCCGTGGCATTCCTACGCTGATGTTGTTTAAAAATGGCAATGTTGAAGCGACCAAAGTAGGCGCATTGTCCAAGTCCCAACTCAGCGCGTTTATCGATAGCAACATTTAACACTCAACCCCGGTTTCCATTCTGCGAAACCGGGTTTTCTTTTTAATCTCTCCGACGTTTCTCAGTCTTGCGAGTTACTCATGCACTTATCCGATCTTAAACATCTTCCCGTGACCGAACTGGTCGAAATGGCCATTGCCAATGATATTGAAAATGCTAGCCGCATGCGCAAGCAGGACCTTATTTTTGCCATCCTCAAAAACAAGGCAAAAAAAGGTGATAGCATTTTTGGTGACGGCACACTGGAAGTCTTGCCGGACGGATTTGGCTTTCTTCGCTCCCCGGATACCTCTTACCTGGCTGGCCCGGATGATATTTACGTCTCGCCTTCGCAAATACGTCGCTTCAACCTGCATACAGGCGATAGCATTCAGGGTGAAATCCGCACACCCAAGGATGGCGAGCGCTATTTTGCGCTAGTTAAAGTCGACAGCGTCAATGGTGAAGCGCCTGAGAACACCAAACACAAAATACTGTTCGAGAACCTAACACCACTGTTCCCGACGGTACCGTTAACCCTGGAACGTGAAATCCGCGGTGAAGAAAACATCACCAGCCGCGTCATCGATATGATTGCACCGATTGGCAGAGGCCAACGTGCGCTACTGGTCGCCAGCCCCAAAAGCGGTAAAACCGTCATGCTGCAAAATATTGCGCACGCCATTACCGCTAACCATCCTGACTGTGTCCTGATTGTATTGCTGATTGATGAACGTCCAGAAGAAGTGACAGAAATGACACGCTCGGTACGCGGCGAAGTGGTCGCCTCGACTTTTGACGAACCAGCAACGCGTCATGTACAAGTCGCTGAAATGGTGCTGGAAAAAGCCAAACGCCTGGTTGAACATAAAAAAGACGTTGTGATTTTGCTTGATTCCATTACAAGGCTGGCGCGTGCTTACAACACGGTCATCCCATCTTCCGGCAAGGTATTGACCGGCGGCGTGGACGCGAATGCCCTGCAAAAACCCAAACGTTTTTTTGGTGCTGCACGTAACGTGGAAGAAGGCGGCTCACTGACCATTATTGCAACTGCATTGGTCGATACCGGCTCACGCATGGATGACGTGATTTACGAAGAATTTAAAGGCACCGGCAACATGGAAATCCATCTGGATAGACGCATGGCCGAAAAACGGATCTACCCAGCTATTAATGTCAACAAATCCGGCACCCGTCGTGAAGAACTGTTGCTGGACAAAGATGTGCTGCAAAAAATCTGGGTCTTGCGCAAACTGCTTTACCCGATGGACGACCTCGAAGCGATGGAGTTCTTGCTTGATAAAATCAAAGGCACCAAGAGCAATAACGACTTCTTTGACAGCATGCGCCGCGGTTAACCGGCCGATGGATACAATTATTTATCGCTCTTCTATTGATAAATTCATCAAAATCATAGATAATCGCGCGTTTACTGCAACTGCTTAAGATTAGAGAGAAAAGCATGAAAGCTGATATTCACCCAAATTACCCGGAAATCAACGTCACATGTAGTTGTGGCAACAAATTCAAAACCCGTTCTACTAACGGTAAAGACCTGAACATTGAAGTATGTTCACAATGCCATCCGTTCTACACTGGCAAACAGAAGATCGTGGATACCGCAGGTCGCGTTGAGAAATTCCGCCAAAAATACGGCATGTAATTTCGGTCAATACGGTTCAAAAAGGCAGCATGGCTGCCTTTTTTGTTTTTCACTGTTGGCACTTCGAGGTTAATATATTAGCCATCAAGTGCGTTCTTTTGCGACCCGAATTCAAACATGCAGTTTTATATTGATCATGACTGGCAAGAAAATATGGCCACCCCGCGAGCCAAAGTGGGGGAGCGCGCCAAAACGCATCTGCTGATATTACTTTGCGCGATTTGGCTCTGCGTCGGCCTCATCGGCCACTCACCTTGGAAGCCCTTTGAGTCACAGTCCGCCAGCATCATCCAGAACTTGATCGACCACCCTTTTCTTTCTTCCAGTAGCTGGATTCATGGCGACTGGATTGCACCCACATCCGCCGGCAACCCGACGCTGGAAACGCCTCCATTATTCTACTGGACGGCAACTGGCTTTGCCCACTTGTTGTCACCACTGCTCCCTACACACGATGCAGCTCGGCTAAGTGTGGGTCTCTGGATGCTTCTGACGCTGATTATGACCGGACTCAGCGGTCGCGAGTTATGGAATTTGGGCGTCGGTCGTCAAACCAATTTTATTTTTATCGGCTGCCTAGGGCTCGTGGTTAGTGCTCACACCATGATGCCAGCCATCGCCGCACTCAGCGGCATCACTATGGCATTTTACGCCTTAGCACTCATTATGCGTAAACCTGTGCGGGCCATGTGGTTACTCTGTACGGGCTTGTTAGTGGCTTTTTTGTCTGGTGGTGTCGTACCGGCTTTAACCATTATATTATCAGTCACCTGCCTGTTAACCCTACCCGCGATTCGTCAACAGAAACACGTTTACCGTGCCATGATCGCCGGCACATTGTTTGCATTGCCGGGCATCTATTTATGGTGCTGGCTTTGCCAGCAATGGGCGCCAGGACTATGGCAATCCTGGTGGCAAGCACAATGGCAATTCCAGCTGCCAGGTAATCATGGTTATTTCTTGAGAACACTCGCATGGTATGCATGGCCAGCTTTACCATTCGCCTTATGGGGGATCTGGCGTTATAGGCACTCCGTACTCAATACTTACCGCTTCCAGTTAGGACTGATATTCTTTGGTATCGCTTTTATCCTGATCGGCCTCTTAAGTGACCGTAGCGAAGTCAGCGCCTTACCTTTACTGGTTCCGCTGACGGTATTAGCGGCGGGCAGTATAGAAACACTCAAACGCGGAGCCGCTGGCGCCTTGAACTGGTTTGGCCTGATCTTGTTTGGTATCCTGATATCTATCGCCTGGCTGGGTTGGTGGGCCATGTTAAACGGGACTCCCGTCAAACTGTACCAACGCCTGAGCTATTTATCCGGTTTGGAAACGATTCCATTCAGTTTACTGTACGGTGCGATTGCTGTCGCCGTGACCCTGATCTGGTTATCTATTGTCTTGCGTTCCAAGCACTCCAACCGCTCCAGCGCCACCAACTGGGCCATCGGCATGACTTGTGCCTGGACAGTATTCATGAGCTTGTGGTTACCCATGATAGAGGCAGCTCGTACCTACCAACCGCTGTTCTCAGATTTACGTAAGCACTTGCCTGCACATTACAACTGCATTCACGCACAAAACATTGGCACATCACAGGCTGACCTGTTGCACTATCATGCCGGCGTTAAATTGGAATATCACGCACCGGGTGCCACCACGCAGTGTGATTTGTACCTGATTGAAGATCAACCAGGCAAACGTCACGCGTTACCGGGTGAGCGCTGGCACGTTATCTGGGAAGGTGAACAAACCCGTCAAAATAAAGAGTCTTTCAGGTTACTGCAACGTCGTTAAGGCTGCTTGTATGAACTTTTAGTGAGACTTTCAACGGTATAGAAGAAATATCAGTGGTGGTGACGATATTCGATGTACGTTCAAAGATGTACATGCTGTTGAATCGCCGCAATCACCTTGGGATGCAATCCCTGCCCCTGATGTTGCTGCACATGGGCCACGAGCGTTTTAATCATGATTGAATTCCAGAATTTCTTCAGATGGCTGGCAATCTCCCGCTTGGCTTCCTCAACATCAGGATTCGCCTCAAAAAAATCGCCAATCTGGTTGGCCATTTTAATTAACTTATCAACTTCCATATCCTTATTCTTCCTATCAGCTTTCATGCTCACGATGAGCAGCTAACTCTCCGCTATACACGACACACTGCGTAGTTTTAGCGAACCCAACCAGCAAAAAATCATATTTCTGCGCCAAACTGACTGCCAATGCCGTGGGGGCCGATAACGCAACCAGCGACCTACCGCCGCAGACAGCGACTTTCTGTACCATTTCATAACTGGCACGACTGGTCGTCAACACCCAGTGCCCGGACCAAAAGCGTGAAAAGTCTTGGCCTTGACGCAATAGTGCGCCGATCAGTTTATCCAGCGCATTGTGGCGGCCAACATCCTCTCGCACAGAGACCACTTGCCCTTGCGCATCGACGATAGCGCTCGCATGGGTTGCCCCGGTCAGTTGCTGTAACGGCTGCTTCAACCTGAGCGCATCCAATGCAGCCTCTATCGCACACAATGAAAGTGACACCAACGGCTCTCCGCCAACCATGGGTTGCTTGAATACTTGTTGCAGACTCTCAGCCCCACACAAGCCACACCCCGTACGGCCGGTCAAATTGCGCCGCTGCGCCTTGAGCGCGACAAACTGTTGTGTTGCCAATTCAATGTGTAATTCTATGCCCTGTAGTTGACCATCCACCTGCATCAATGCCTTGGCTTCAACACCATAGATTTGGCTACTCTCTGTAATAATGCCTTCAGTAAATGAGAAACCATAAGCAAAATCTTCGAGATCCGCTGGGGTCGCCAGCATCACTACATGTGAAATACCGTTATACACCAGCGCAACGGGCACTTCTTGCGCCAAGGCATCTGTGACGACAGTGGACTGTTGTTCACGCCACCGTGTCACCGTCAGAGTGCTCACTGCGCGCTCAGCAGGAATCACTTGCCATTCGCTACTGGCAGGCAACGCGCAATCCTCACCTTCTACTACTTCAATCAGCATCAAGAGACTACCGTTTGCGGATCCATCCCAGATAACTCAATCTGTGTATCACTAAATGCACGGTAATGCTGTTGCCAGTCTGATAGTTGGTTTACCCTGGATACTTGCACGGCCGTCACTTTATATTCAGGGCAATTGGTCGCCCAGTCGGAGTTATCCGTGGTGATCACATTGGCACCGGATTCAGGATGATGGAAAGTGGTATACACGACGCCGGGCTGCACGCGCTCGGTAATCTTGGCCCGTAACACGGTTTGACCGGCCCGGCTTGTGATCCCAACCCAATCGCCTTCTGCAATCCCGCGGTCTTCAGCATCGTGCGGATGAATTTCAATCACATCTTCATGATGCCAGGCTACGTTGTGCGTACGACGCGTTTGTGCACCAACGTTGTATTGGGACAAGATACGGCCAGTGGTTAGAATCAATGGGTATTTCTGGTTTACTCGTTCAGTTGTCGGCACATACTGTGTAATAAAGAACTTGCCCTTACCTCGCACAAATTCATCCACATGCATGGTCGGTGTACCTTGTGGCGCCTCATCATTGCATGGCCATTGAATACTGCCAAGCTCATCCAGTTTTTTGAAGCTGACTCCGGTAAAGGTTGGCGTCAACGCAGCAATTTCGTCCATGATTTCGCTGGCATGGGCATAATGCATGGGATAACCCAGCGCCTCAGAGAATTTAGCGGTGATTTCCCAGTCTTCCATGCCGTTCTTGGGCGTCATCACCTTACGCACAGGTGAAATGCGGCGCTCGGCATTGGTGAACGTACCATTCTTCTCTAGGAAAGAGGCACCTGGGAAGAATACATGGGCAAATTTAGCCGTTTCATTCAGGAACAAATCCTGCACTATCACACACTCCATACTTTCCAGCGCGTGCGTCACGTGTTGCGTATCTGGATCAGACTGGGCAATATCTTCACCCACACAATAGACAGCCTTAAAGCTACCTTCCGCAGCCAGGTCCAGCATATTGGGAATACGCAAACCAGGGTCAGCGCTCAATGTGACGCCCCAAGCCTGCTCAAACTGGGCACGGGTTTCATCATCGGACACATGGCGGTAGCCTGGGAACTCATGCGGCATCGACCCCATATCACAAGAGCCTTGCACGTTATTCTGACCACGCAATGGATTTACACCTACGCCTTCACGGCCAATATTGCCGGTTGCCATGGCCAGGTTGGCAATCCCCATGACTGTGGTAGAACCCTGGCTATGCTCGGTCACACCCAAACCATAGTAAATGGCCGCATTACCGCCAGTGGCATATAAACGCGCAGCTTCACGCACCACATTAGCTGAAACACCCAACTCTTTTTCCAACGCCTCCGGGGAGTTTTCAGGCTTGGCTGCAAAATCACGCCAGGCAACATAGGAATCCCATTCACAACGTGCTTTGACAAAGCCTTCCTGCACCAGACCTTCAGTCACAATCACATGCGAAATCGCAGAAATCATGGCCACATTGGTCCCAGGACGCAGTTTAAGATGATAATCGGCACGAACATGCGGGGAGTTGTCCACCAAATCAATTTCTCGCGGATCAACCACGATCAGTTTGGCACCTTCCCGCAAGCGACGCTTCATGAGCGAGCCAAATACAGGATGACCATCGGTAGGATTTGCCCCCATGACAAAAATCACATCTGATTTCATCACAGAGTCAAACGTTTGTGTACCTGCAGACTCGCCCAGGGTTTGCTTCAGGCCATAACCGGTAGGACTATGGCAAACGCGGGCACAAGTATCCACGTTATTGACGCCGAATACGGCACGGATCAATTTCTGGGTGACATACACCTCTTCATTGGTGCAACGGCTGGAGGTGATACCCCCCACAGCCTCCTTGCCATACTGTGCCTGGATGCGCTTGATTTCGCTGGCTGCATAATTAATGGCTTCCTCCCAGCCAATCTTCTGCCAGGGGTCATGAATGCTTTTACGTATCATGGGGGTGGTAATACGGTCGGCGTGTGTGGCATAGCCCCAGGCAAAACGCCCTTTGACACAACTATGGCCGTGATTGGCACCGCCTTCTTTGCTAGGCGTCATGCGTACGACCTGTTCCCCCTTCATTTCCGCATCAAAACTGCAACCCACACCACAATAAGCACAGGTGGTCGTCACTTTATGCTCAGGGGTGCCTGCTTCAATCACGGTTTTTTCCATAAGCGTTGCAGTGGGGCACGCCTGTACGCAAGCCCCACAGGAGACACATTCCGAATCAAGAAAATCCTTGTTGCCTGCAGATACCTTGCTCTCAAAACCACGACCCTGAATCGTCAGGGCAAATGTCCCCTGCGTTTCCTCACAGGCTCGAACGCAGCGTGAACAGACAATACACTTGGAAGGATCAAACGTGAAATAGGGGTTGGATTCGTCTTTGGACTGACCCAGATGGTTCTCACCCTCATATCCATAACGCACTTCACGCAGGCCAACCGCACCGGCCATATCTTGCAGTTCGCAATCGCCATTAGCGCCGCAGGTCAGACAATCCAGTGGATGGTCAGAAATATAGAGTTCCATGACGCCACGGCGGATGTCGGCTAACTTAGGTGTTTGTGTTTTGACCTTGAGTCCCGGGGCCACAGGCGTCGTACACGAAGCCGGATAACCACGGCGCCCTTCAATTTCAACCAGGCATAACCGGCAAGAACCGAAGGGCTCTAATGAATCCGTTGCACACAGTTTTGGCACGGTCACTCCGCCCAATTGAGCCGCATGCATGATAGAAGTGCCATCTGGCACGGTCACATCCACACCGTCAATATTCAGTGTCACCATGGTCGCACTATCAGATTTCGGCGTACCGTAATCAGTGTTAGGGTCATACTTCAGCACTGGTGGCTGTGAAGAGGAGTATTTGATGTCATCCATAATGTCACCCTTTGCTGCCATCAGGCAGCAGCTTCTTTATTAGTCAGACCAAAGTCTTCAGGAAAATGATTCAAGGCACTCAGCACCGGATAAGGCGTCATGCCGCCCAGTGCGCACAATGAACCATTCAGCATGGTGTCAGACAAATCCCGCAACAACTGTACATTTTTTTGATGCTGTTTGCCCGACACAATCTTATCCATGACTTCAACACCGCGTGTAGAGCCTATGCGGCAAGGCGTACACTTACCGCAACTTTCTTCAGCACAAAACTCGAAGGCATAGCGCGCCATCTTGGCCATATCGACACTGTCATCAAAAGCGACAATCCCGCCATGCCCTAACACAGCCCAAATCTTGGTAAATTCTTCATAGTCGAGCGGTGTATCGAATTGGCTTTCCGGCAAGTAAGCGCCCAGTGGACCGCCTACCTGCACTGCCCGGATAGGACGCCCCGAAGCGGAACCACCGCCGTAGTCATACAGCAATTCACGCAAGGTCGCGCCAAAAGCCAACTCAACCAGACCGGTTTGTTTTAAATTACCAGCCAGTTGGATAGGCAAGGTGCCACGTGAACGGCCCATGCCGTAATCGGCATAATACTGCGCACCCTTATCCAGAATGATAGGCACGGTCGCCAGCGAAATCACATTATTGACGATAGTCGGCTGACCAAATAACCCTTCAATGGCAGGTAGCGGCGGCTTGAAACGTACCAGTCCGCGTTTACCTTCAAGGCTTTCGAGCAATGAAGTTTCTTCACCGCAGACATAAGCGCCTGCTGCACGACGCACTTCCAAGTGGAAAGTGTGACTGGAACCAAGAATATTTTCACCTAAATATCCTGCCAGATTGGCTTTGCGGATGGCTTCATTCAGCGTTTTTAAGGCATGCGGATATTCACTACGCAAATAGATATAGCCTTGTGTTGCGCCAACCGCAATCCCGGCAATCGTCATCCCTTCAATGAGGACAAAAGGATCATCTTCCATGACCATACGGTCAGAATAGGTACCGGAATCTCCTTCGTCTGCATTGCAAACAACATATTTCTGCTCTGCAGGAGCATTGAGCACGGTATTCCATTTAATGCCGGTCGGGAACGCAGCACCTCCACGACCACGCAACCCGGAATCAGTAACCGCCTTAACAATTTCCGCACCCGACATGGAAAGGGCATTTTTCAGGCCTTTGTAGCCATCATGCGCTAAATAATCCTCGAGTGATAGCGGGTCAACAATACCTACCCTTGCAAATGTCAGGCGTTGCTGCTTTTTCAGCCAGGCCAGCTCATCGGTCAAGCCTAAATACAAAGCATGTGCTTTAGCTTTTTCTGCCAAGGCATTGGTAAATTCTGCATCGAACAAACCAGGCACGTCGCCGGGCTGCACTGGGCCAAAAGCAACACGGCCTTGTGCAGTTTCAACCTCCACCAGTGGTTCTAGCCAAAACAAACCACGTGACCCGTTACGAACCAACTCAACCTGCACTCCACGCAATTGCGCTTCCTGAGCGATTTTCTTTGCAGTGCGTTCAGCACCTAAAGAAAGCGCTGTCGAATCAGTGGGGACATACACCTTAACCATGGCACACCTCTGCAATCAAATCGGCAACTTTGTCAGCATTCATGCGACCATGCACTTCATCATCCAGCATGATGGCAGGCGAACAACCACAATTACCCAGGCAGTAGACGGGGAGCAGCGTCACATTACCGTCGGCAGTCGTCTGATGGTAATCCACGCCCAGTTTGGCTTTCAGGGCTGCTTCCAGCTTTTCGGAGCCCATAGACTGACATGACTCGGCACGGCATACCTGCAATACATGCTTGCCAATGGGGTGCGTACGGAAATGATGATAAAAAGAGACGACGCCATGCACTTCGGCCACAGACAAGGCCAGCGCTTTGGCAATTTCGGGATACACAGTTTCCGGTACGTAGCCAATATCATCCTGAATCGCATGTAACAAAGGC
>DATMSK010000239.1:0-4549 GCA_035565395.1 Methylophilus sp.
ATGATGGCGTCAACGCTAAGGTCACGCTCAACGTAAGCTTCCATAATCGCGTCCAGGATGTCATATGCCGGCAGGCTGTCCTGGTCTGTCTGGTTGGCACGTAGTTCAGCACTGGGTGCCCGTGTGATAATTCTTTCAGGAATCACCGGGCTGATGAGGTTGCGATAGCTAGCTAGGCGGTAAACCAGTGTTTTAGGCACATCCTTAATCAGCGCAAAACCGCCAGCCATGTCGCCATACAAGGTACTGTAACCCACAGCCGTTTCTGATTTGTTGCCAGTGGTGATGACCAGGCTGCCAAATTTGTTGCTAATTGCCATCAATAACATGCCGCGGATACGTGCTTGCAGGTTTTCTTCAGTGGTATCAAAGGGCTTGCCAGCAAATTCTGTCGCCAGGGTGTCACAAAAATCTTCGAAGAGCGGTTTGATTGGCAATACGCTGTACTCAACCTCCACCAGACGCGCCATTTCGGCGGCATCCTCTACGCTGATACCGGCGGTAAATTCTGAAGGCATCATGACTGCTTTTACGCGCTCTTTGCCTAAGGCATCGACTGCAATAGCCAATGTCAGCGCGGAATCTATTCCACCAGACAGGCCCAATACTACGCCTGGGAATTTGTTTTTATTGACATAATCCTGCAAGCCCAGTCGCAGCGCTTTGTATACTGCAGCTTCGGTGGATAGTGGTGTGGTTATTTGAGCGGGTAAAGGCTGTGTATCCTCTATCTCAATATAGGCTAAATGCTCCTCGAACATAGGCAGTTCGCACATCAGTTCACCCTGGCTGTTCATGACGAATGAGGCACCATCAAATACCAGTTCATCTTGGCCCCCGACCATATTGGCATATACCATGGGCAAGCTGGTTTCTTTGATACGCGCTTGCAGTACCTGGTAACGCGTCTGCTGTTTATGAATGTGGTAGGGCGAAGCATTGATGGTCAGCAGTACTTGCGCGTTAGCTTGCAGTGCTTGCAAGGCGGGTCCTGGCTCCCAACTGTCGGCACAAATCAAAATGCCATAGCGTACGCCATGCCATTCAAAGACCACAGGCAGATCGCCCGCTTCGAAATAGCGCTCTTCATCAAACACGCTATAGTTCGGTAGGTGATGTTTGTGGTAAGTGGCCTGGATCCTGCCCGAGTGGATCACGGATGCCGCATTGTAATGTTTGCCTGCGACATCATGCGGATGGCCGACAATCACAGCCATCTCTGCTGGCAACTGTTGCTCCAGCCACTGCAATGCCCGTTGGTTAGCGGTATGAAAATCTTGCCTGAACAGCAAGTCTTCGGGAGGATAACCACACAAGGCGAGTTCTGGGGTAAGCAGCAGGCGGGCGCCTGCCTGGTAAGCCTCATTGGCTAGTGACAGAATACGTTCCGCATTCTGCTGCATGGCACCGACCATACAGTTCATTTGAGCGATTGCGAGTTTCATGGTGCCTATCGGGACTGTGGTATCAATACTTGCCACCAGCCGCTTTAATCAACTCCACCATCGCGGGGTTTTGGCCTTTAAGTGCATAGACATAAGCGGTTAGGCCATATTGATCGCGGGTCTTGACGTTGGCCTCATACTTAAGCAGTAATTGCGCCATTTCTGGTGAGTTATTGCTGACAGCCAGGTGCAGCAACGGTGTGCCTTCACTGTCTTTATGATTCACATCCGCTTTGTGGTCTAGCAATGTTTTAGCGACTTCGGCCTGGTTCTTCTGAACGGCCCAGGTCAAGGCTGTCCATTCATGCTCATCTTCTTCGTCTACTTCTGCGCCATGCTCTACCAAATAAGTCACGGCAGGAGTGTGGCCCTCCCTGGCGGCGATCATCAATGCGGTCGTGCCTAGTTTATCCTTGAGATTGGGGTCTGCGCCATGTGTCAGTACGGCAGTGATGGTCGGCACATCGCCACTTTTTGCAGCATACATGAGCACTGTTTTACCATCTGAAGCCCGCACATTGGCGTCAAAGCCGCGCGCAATGACTAAACCGACCACCTCACTAAACCCGGAAGTTGCAGCCAGGCCAAGTGCGCTCCAGCCAGCCGGATCGCGCACTTTGACGTCTGCACCCTTTTCGAGCAATACCTTGACCGCATCAATATTATTTTTCTTGGCGGCAAACATGAGTGCGGTCCAGCCGCCTTGATCCTTGGCATTGATGTCAGCGCCATGCGCCAGCAACTCACGTATGACCTCTGCCTGGTTTTTGCGCGCGGCATACATGATGGGTGTGATTTTTTCACCATCGGTCACATTAGGGTTTGCACCGCTTTTGAGCAAGGCTTTTACCGTTGCAATGTCACCCTTGGAGGAGGCAATCAGCAGATAGGAAATATCTGCACTGGTATCCAAAGGAGGCACCTCCATTGCAGACTTGTCAATAATGGGGCTGTCAGGGGTTGGTTTGCTCTTGTTTTTGCTGGCTGCATTAGCATGCAGGGATAACCCCAGCAACAGGATGCCACCGCACAGCAGCAGGCTGAGACGGTAGCTTGTTGTCTGAGGGATATGCGTCATGGTTTCTCCTAAAAGGGGATTATTTTTTGGCTCGTTGCATCGCTGCCAAGACAGCTTCGCCAAGACCGGCCGGTGAGTCGGCAACAACACAGCCAGCCGCTTCCAGTGCGGTAATCTTGTCTTCAGCTTTGCCCGATCCGCCCGAAATAATGGCCCCGGCATGACCCATACGCTTACCTTTTGGTGCCGTCAGGCCGGCGATATAAGCTGCCACTGGTTTGGTGACGTGGTGCTTGATAAAGTCAGCGGCAGCCTCTTCATCATTACCCCCAATTTCGCCGACCATAATGATGGCTTCTGTTTCAGGGTCTTTCTGAAAGAGTTCCAGGCACTCGATAAAGTTCAAGCCTTTGATCGGGTCGCCACCAATGCCGACACAGGTCGTTTGGCCTAAACCTAGGGCAGTGGTTTGATGCACGGCTTCATAAGTTAGGGTGCCGGAGCGAGAAACCACACCGACCTTGCCACGTTTGTGGATAAAGCCGGGCATGATGCCAATCTTGCATTCATCGGGTGTAATCACGCCCGGGCAATTCGGGCCGATCAGCTTGGTGCCATTGGCGCGCAAGGCTGCTTTGACATTAAGCATATCCAGTGCCGGAATACCTTCTGTAATGCAGACAATTAGTTCTATGCCGGCATCCGCCGCTTCAAGGATTGAATCTGCGGCAAATGGTGGCGGCACGTAAATCACGCTGGCGTTGGCCTGGGTTTCTTTGACCGCTTCACGCATGGTATTAAATACTGGCAAATCCAGATGTTGTTGACCACCTTTGCCCGGTGTTACGCCACCAACCATTTTTGTGCCGTAGGCCAGCGCCTGTTCAGAGTGAAATGTACCTTGTTTACCGGTAAAGCCCTGGCACAACACTCTGGTATTTTTATCAACTAAAATCGCCATGACTACACACCTTTACTCACTGCTGTTACCGCTTGCTGGGCAGCATCGGTCAACCCTTCAGCAGAGATAATATTCAAACCACTGTCGCGCAACATTTGCTTGCCCAGCTCCACGTTGGTGCCTTCCAGGCGGACAACGACTGGGATGGTCATGCCGACTTCCTTCACTGCAGTAATAATCCCTGTCGCAATGATGTCGCAGCGCATGATGCCACCAAAGATATTGACCAGGATGGCTTTGACATTCTGGTCAGACAAAATAATTTTGAAAGCCTTGGTGACGGTTTCTGCAGTCGCACCACCGCCGACATCCAGAAAGTTGGCTGGCATGCCGCCGTGCAGTTTGATCAGGTCCATGGTCGCCATAGCCAGGCCTGCGCCATTCACCATACAGCCGATATTGCCGTTTAATGCAATATAGTTAAGCCCACTGTGATGCGCTTCGGCTTCCTTGGCATCGTCCTGTGACCAGTCACGGATCTCGGCAAATGGTTTCTGACGGTAGAGCGCATTGTCGTCAACGATCATTTTGCAATCCAGTGCGACAAGTTTGCCTTCTGTTGTGACAATCAGCGGGTTAATTTCTAGCAAGGACAAGTCATTGTCTTTAAACAGTTTGTAGAGCCCTTTGGCCAGTTTGGTAAATGCGCCTACCTGGTCGCCGTTTAAACCCAGGCCAAAAGCCAGGTTGCGTGCCTGGTAATCCACCAGGCCGTTGAGTGGGTCACAGATTTCCTGCAGGATTTTTTCTGGCTGAGTTGCTGCAATTTCTTCAATATCCATGCCACCTGCGCTAGAGGCTACCATCACGACGCGTTCCAATGAACGGTCTACCAGCATGGATAAATATAGTTCACGCGCAATCGGCAATGTTTGCTCCACCAATACCTGGTGTACTGGTTGGCCATCAGGCGCATTCTGATAAGTGACCAAGTGCTTGCCTAGCAAGCCACCGGCAACCGTTTGTGCCTCAAGGGCGGATTTCACCACCTTGACACCACCGGCTTTGCCACGGCCACCCGCATGGACTTGCGCCTTGACAACCCAGGCTTCACCCCCTAATTCTTTGGTGGCGGCGGCTGCAGCTTCTTCAGATTGGACGAACAGACCGGTCGGGGTTGCCAAA
>DATMSK010000240.1:0-5077 GCA_035565395.1 Methylophilus sp.
ACCTTTGGCGGCCATGGCACCCAGATCGGTATCTTCACGGTTTTCACGTGAAATGACTTCGTCATCTAGATGTGCACGGCGGGCAGATTGCTGTTTCTTCATTTCCCACAGGGACTTTCTTTGCTGGGTCAATGCGGTCGCCTCCGCCAATGCATGCTGATAATGCATGGTGTCTATGCGGAACAACACATCCCCTTTGTGCACATACTGGTTATCATGCACAGGCACGGCCGTGACCAGCCCGGCCACATCCGGTGCAATATTCACCACATCGGCACGTACACGGCCATCTCGTGTCCATGGGTAGTCGGTATAGCGCACCCACAACTTATAGGCTAACAGTCCCGCGCCGATCGCGATCGCCACCGTGATGCCTACACGTAAAATGCTTTTTGTTGCCTGAAACCAGAAACGCTGTGACTGCATAGACGAGCCTCTCAATACACCATCAAACCAAACACGGAAAACAAACCAAAAAACAAGGCAACCCTTAACAAGGCTGGATACCATACCAGGTCGTAAATTCCCCAGGCGGCCAATGCTTTATCCATCAGCCAGATCGCGGCAGCGGCGAGCAAAAACGCCACAAACAAAGTGGGCACATGGGCATCCAGAAAAGCAAACTCCCGCGGAATCCATTCATGCATCATGATGCAGCTCCGGTTGACGTTGAAGCCAGGTCCTGCGGCAGCTCTGCCGCGATAACCAGCCTGATAAAATGCAATTGCGTGATGAGCTTACGCGCTTGTGAAGACAGGAGTGCATCGGCATACTCCCCACCTTGCAACCAGGCCAGAAAATGATCCAACCATTGCAACACGGCTTGCTGCTGCACCAACCCTGGCTGCTTGTAATATCTGGCAACCAACGTCAGTGTGCGCTGCACTAATTGATAAGGCTGTGCCGATAGCCCCCTGGCAACCGCACGCAACGCCAGGACCGCATGCCCTACCTCTAGCGCAGCACACAAGGCCTCGACGACACGCACACTTTCAGCCGCTTGTGGACGATGCACACTGCCGGAGCGCTGGATCAAATCGCGTGTGCGCATTTCAAAACCGGGCGCTGTCATGCCTGTATGCAGACAAGCATCAACCACTAACTTGCGCAATTGGGTAAACACGCGGGCCTGCGCCCAGGGACTCGCCGCATAATCCGTCAGGCTGAACATGATGCCGGACACCACCAATGCCACCATAAGCGCGATAGAGTCATTAAAATACTTGACCGGGTTATCGCCCAGCGCCTGGTTGAATCCCACCATCAAAAAGTAGGCAATGCCCAAGCCAGCCCCCACCAACGCAGTGGCGGGCCGTGCACTGAGCCAGGCTGTGAGCAATATGGCAGGCGTAATCACGATACAGAGCATGACATAATCATGTGCCGCGGTGAGCCAGAATACATTGCTGATGTACACCAGCACGATGCCCAGCAACACCCCTACTGAGAACTGGCGAATAGTGGCCATCGGCGCCGGACTTGCCGCAAACAGGGTGCTGGTAATCACCCCCAGCGTCATGGCCAAAATGCCTGAGGGCCAGTCTATGGTCATCCAGATGGCCGCCAGGATCAGCAAGGTGAGTGCGCCGCGGATTGCAGCAATCGACACGGGCAACCAGTCAATGTGCATATGCAACTGGTCAGCGGTGAATTCGCGGCTCGCGACTTTGCGCGCACGTGGCTGAGCCACTAACAAAGCATAAGTCTCCAGGTAGGCAGCCAACTCTTTTGCCAGCCGCGACAGCAACTCGCCGCCGGTTTCCACTTCCAGCTGATTGACCTCCGGATGCATCATCATCAAATGTTGTAACTGCACCGCCAGGCACGCATCAAAATCTTGCTGAAACGCTGCGACCGCTTGCTGCACCTGCGTAATGGCTTCAGCATGACTGGCCGGCTGCCCATCAATCAGCACCGCAGCAGATAAGGGCTGCATCAAGGCCTGCAAAGCATCTGCTTCTTTTAACGCCGCGCGGGAGTGTAACCGCTGGATCAGCCGCTGCAAGACGACATAAGTCGTAGAAACTGCCATAAACTGCACATTGAGCCGGTTGATGGTTGCACTGTGTACCCGCGCATCATCCGTTTCAAACTGTGCAGACGAACGAAATGCCTCCAACTGATACACATCTTGCATAAACTTTAAAAACGGCTGGTTGAGCCCTGCAGGTGCGCCCGTGCCCAGCAAGACGCTAAAATCACGAAACTTGCTGCGTACGACTGCCTGAATGTTTTCCCACAGGCGTTGTGGCAGCACCAGCTCGCTGACCAAGGTCGCACTGAGTAAACCGACGCCAATTTCAGACATACGGGTTGAGGCGATTTGAAAGGTATGCCATGGCGTCAGCGTCGCAGGCAAGCCGACAATACACAACGTATATCCAGCCAAGACAAACCCGTAAGACTGGAAGTTACGATATACCAGCGAACCGGCCGTACACATGCCTATCCAGAGCGCTGCCGCAATAAAAAACGGGAAGCGGTCTTGCGCAAACCAGGCCACCAGCAGCATGGAAAACAAAATCCCGATCACCGTACCGATCAGACGATAATAACTTTTGGTGATCACCATGCCGGAACGGAAATGCATCACAATCACCACCGTCAGCAAGGCGGTCGCCGGTTGATCCATCTCCATTTTCAAGGCCACCCACAACGCCAGCAAAGCCGCCAGCAAGTATTTGAACAAATAGCCAATCAAGGGAAAATCCTGACGATACCAGTCAGTAGCGGCCTGTTGCAGACAGTCGGCCACGAATCGCACGCCTTGACCAAGCGTAGACAAGCCTGCCAGCAACCGTTGCATACCGCGATTAATGGGTTGCATGTTCAGCATCGATCACCCCTCCGCCCAGCGCCAGCATCAATGCCGCATAAGCTTCCAGCCGCACCGCCTCCTGCTCCACCAGAATGCTCTTTTGTTGCAATACCAGAGCGTTGGTTTGCAGGCTTTCCACCCGGTTACTTAAGCCGGCACGGTAATTTTTCTCCGCCAGCCGATGCGCCTGCTCGCTTTTTTCCAACGCCTGCTGCGTATTCCCGGCTTCAACCGCGACCGTATTCAGGATAGAGAGCTGGTTGGAAATACTTTCCAGCGACTTGAGAATAGTCGCGTTGTAATCCTCTACCGCCATGTCATACAGCGCTGTTTCTGCCGATAGGTTAGCGCGGCGCTTACCACCATCAAAAATAGGCAATGACATGGCAGGGCCCAGGTTGCCGACCAAACCAGCACTGGAAAACAGGCCGGAAAAGGCCAGTGCCTGAAAGCCGATATAGCCTAACAAATTGATATTCGGATAAAACGCAGCCTTGGCACTTTGAATATGTTTTTGCGACGCTTCGACCCGCCATCTGGCAGCGACAATATCCGGGCGGCGGCCTACCAGGTTGGCAGGTAACTGATCTGGCAGGCCGATGCTGGCCGACAAATGCAAACTAGGCCGGGCGATGCTCTCGCCTGCACCAGGCCCTTCGCCACTGAGTGCCGCAATCTGGTTTTTGAGCAAAGTGAGGTGTAACTCAATCTGCGCCAGCTTATTTTGTGCCGCAGGCAATTGCGCCTCCAGGCGGCTCAGGCTTAATTGCGTATTTAGCCCGGCGGCCAGCGCTTTTTTAGCAATGGCAACTTCATGGCGCAGGTCATCCAGCTCGTCTGCTGCGAGGTCGCGCCACTGATACTCTGCCGCCAGGCGGATATAGCTTTTCACCATGGCTGCCGTCAGCTCAAGCTTAACTTGCTGCATTTCGGCTTCACTGACATGGGTTTCATCCAGCGCCGCCAACCAGGCTGATTTCTGTTGCTTCCATAAGTCCAGGTTGTAAGACATGTCTACCGTCGCCTGGTTGTTCCAGTTAAAGCGGCCCGCCCACGGCTTGGGGATAAAACTCAACTCGGTAAAGCGTTCGCGTGACGAGCTCACTTTACCACCAACATTCGGCAAGGTCGCCGCATGCGCCTGTTCGGCCATCGCCGTCGTCAAGGCAATACGCGCCGTGGCTTTTTTGAGGTCCGGGTGATCGCGCAGGCTTTTTTCGACCAGGCGGTCTAACTGCGTATCCTGATACGCCTGCCACCAATGCTCAGTCGGCCAGGCAATGGCGGAGGCATCCTCTATCGCCTTGCCCAGGGCCAGTTTATCTTGCGCCAGCGGCTGCGACGCGGGGATGATACCTTTGGAACTGATGCATCCATTTAATAGCAGGGCCAATAACCAGACGCCCCAGCGAGACACTCTCAGGGGTTGGTGCGGCAATATGGCAATGATAGTCAATGGCATAAATATAAAGTATGGCTATTGATAGTATGGAATCAAACTAAATAACAAAAAAATTTACTCGATCAATTTACTTGATTAAATCGACCCGACTGGCCAAAGTGGCGAGATCGGTAATCAAGGTATTTCTTTCCGGCCTACCCAGCACATTCATAAACTGCGTGACACACTGCACATACACCGGCATCACTTCATCCAGTTTTTGCTGCCCGGCCACCGATAAGCGGATAAGAAATTTACGCCTGTCATTGGTATCCATAAAACGTGACACCAGCCCTTCACGTTCCAGGCCATCAATAAAGCCAGTCATGGTCGCCTTGGTCACGCCGGCTTTTTCTGCCAGCTCGGAAGGAGATGAAGTCAGGTCGTCCTGGCGCATCAGCAACACTAGCACCCACCAGCGCCCTTGCAACAGCCCATGCTGAGCCAGCAATGCATCCAGTGCAGAAGAAATATCCGAGGCTGCGCGCAAAATGCTGACGAAATCAGAAATGGCTGAAATGTCTGTGCCGGGATAACGCGTCACAAACTTTTCCAAGCTTTTGGAGGTAGGTAATTCTTTAAGTAGCAGCATAGTACGGACCAGTATAGTATGGCATCAAACTAAATGCAAGTGCTCCGTAATCAAAAAAGCCCTGTGTTCTAAACAGGGCTTTGGTACACCATCGTCGCGTTTAAGACCTCATGGATGCAATATCAATCACAAAACGATATTTCACATCACTCTTGAGCATACGTTCGTAAGCGTCATTAATGTAGTTGGCATCGATCATTTCTACATCGCTGACAATATTATGCTT